>DASSGE010000887.1:0-6467 GCA_035693605.1 Binatia bacterium | reverse complement strand
ACGGAAATCGCCGGACAAAAAGTCGACGTGATCCAGTAAGCCGACTTCATCCAATCGAGATAGGTCTCCATCTCTACGCCGTCGATCTCCCGGGGCCAATCGAGCCTAGCGTCGAAGGGCGGCACTTGATTCACCGCGCAGATGAGAAACTCATACTTCTCTTGAAAACGGCCCATGCGCTGCATCAACTCGCCGTGGAGTCGCATGGCCTTTGCGATCGCCTCGCCAGTAAGATCGCGGCCCGATTCGATCTGCCAGACGGCTTCAGGTTTCATTTTATCGCGATGTTGGTCGAGCAGCGGTCCAAGCGTGTGCCAATAATTCCACGCGCGCAAAGTCAAAAATACTTCTTCGGCGCCAGTAAAATCCGGCACAGCCTCTTCCACCAGACAACCGATTTCGACGAAGGTCTGGCGCTGCGCGCGCAGCACCTCACGAACTCGCGAGTCGAGCGGCAAGCCGCCGAGGTCCGGGCACCAAGCAACTCTTACTTTCTTGAATTCGCGATCCATCGGTCCGGCAAAAACGGTGGGATCGGACGGGTAACATGCCGGATCGCGCGTGTCGGCGCCAGCCATAATGCTCAACAGTAATGCCGTGTCCGCCACCGACCGCGCCATCGGCCCTTTAACGGTAAAGCCCAAGAACGGCAGCGCCACCGGCGCGACCGGGACCAGGCCGACGCTTGGCCGCAACGCCACAATATTGTTGAAATTGGCCGGATTGCGCAGCGAACCACCGAGATCGCTGCCGCTGGCTAGCGGCAACATTCCGGCTGCCAACGCGGCCCCGGCGCCGCCGCTCGAGCCGCCGGCACTTTTAGTGAGGTCGTAAGGATTGAGCGTTTTGCCGTAAACATCATTGTAGCTGTGCGATCCCATACCGAACTCGGAGATATTGGTTTTGCCGATCGGCAGAACCCCCGCCCGTCGCAAACGGGCCGCCAACACGGAATCTTCCGAGGGCATGAAGTCTTTGAAGATCAATGAACCGCGCGTCATGGGAAACCCGACAACCGGGTCCAGTTCTTTGAAGGCGAACGGCAAACCGTGCAGCGGCCCGACGTCATCGCCACGAGCGAATCGTCGATCTGCTTGTTCAGCGAGCGCGAGACATTGGTCGTCCGGCAGCTTGGCGACAATGGCGTTGATCTTAGGGTTGAGTTTGGCGATCTGTGACAGGAATGCCGACATGACCTCACACGCTGACACCGCACCGGCGCGCAACAATACTGCCAGCTCGCGAGCGCTCATGAAGCAAAGATCGTTGCTCTTCAAATCATTAACAACCTTGATCTGTATGTCGAAAAAACAAGTTTTGTCGGTCGCAAGCACCGACTCCCCAATTGCAATTTCACTTTTTCGCTCCCGGGTGACAACCCGGGGTCCATTCCCTTAGCCGGGATACCGGTTTTTTTTAACGGTATGACTATTTCGTCAGGGTGAACGGCGATGGAAATTTCAAATCCATTCGGCCATGTAAGAACGCACATTGCCTTTGGTGTGCCCGCTGGATAGCCAAACATTCATATTCCATCGCGGCTCCTTGAATCGCAGTAAAATCATTTCTTGGAGTCGAGAAAACTCAACCGTTCGGCCATTGGCGTCTCGGGAAATACATAGCCGCACGCCTTGCAGGTGCGCATCTTTTCTTTAGCATTAAATTCGCTGTAAACCGCCGTAACCTGGGAAGGGATATTTCCCTGGTTCACCACTCGAGACAAAACCAATTCATCGCACTGTTCACAAAACCAGGCAAACTCTTCTTTCTCTTCCTGCCGGCGTTTACGCTCGATCACCAGTCCCCAGGTATTTTCGAAGCGGCGCGGCGAATGCGGCACGCCACCAGGACACACGAAGATCTCCCCTTCTTTAATCCTGACGCTCTGGCGCCGCTCCCCTGCGGGCTTCAGAACCAGCTCCATCTCACCTTCGACCTGATAGAAGAATTCGTCGCCCGGCTCGATGTGAAAGTCGAGCCGCGTGTTCGGCCCGCGCAAAATCATCACGAGAAAATCCTTATGGTGAACCAGCAGCTGATTGGTCCGGAACGGTGGGTTGAATAGATGCTGGTTGTCAGCGACCCAGTTTTTCAGATGGAAAGTAGAAAGGAAATTCATAAGTCCTCAGTGGAGTGGTGCAGTACTGCAGTGATGGATTTTCGGAGAATCCCGCCCGCTCATCACGCGGCTTCATACTGTTGGTTGCTTTATTTCACAATCAGGGTATCGACCCAGTCACCGCTAATTTGAGCGCAAAGGTGATATCCATGGAATTCGGAAACGTTCTCCGCGATAACAGTTCAGCCATGACCTTATGCCACTCCGATCCCTCCCAATCACTCCATTACCCCAATCCCCCCATTGTTTAGTACGGCTCATTCGGAAAGAATTCCGGCAGATCCTTGCCAACGGTGTAGCGCGGTAATTTCACGCCGGTGATTTGTGCCGAATACAAGCCGTCGAAGAAGATCCACCACGCGGATTTGGTGCGGATGATCGTGTCCCAGATCTTGTTCTGCATGTCTTTAGATCTGGCGTATTTTTTAACGAAGGTCTCGCCCATACTGCCGTGCTCGGTATCGGCTTCGATATGTTCGAGGAACCACTCCAAGCCCTCGCGCGGCAAGCCGTAATGTTTCTCGAATGCGGGCACGAACATTTGCGACACGCGCACATTGGTCTGCTCGCCGAGCACGCTGCCCGACGCCAAACCTTCCGGCGTGCTCCGATACTTGTTGATGTGCATCAGCATGGTTACCGCGAGTATCGTCGACGGCAAAATCGCCGCAAGTTCCAACTCTACCGGCGTCAGACCCAGTGCGGCGCCGAACTTCAGGTACATCGCTTGGTGTCCAGTGAATCGATCGTCGGCCCCGCCCATCTCTTCTGAGAAGGCTTTGGAAACCGCCTTTTGGTCGGCGATAGTCAGGCAATTGGCAATGCGCTGGGCCGACCACCAACTAGGGACTTTTTTCAATTGATAATCCTGCTTGGCAAAATCGATCAATTGCTCCCGGCTCAGCTTGCCGTCGATCAGCAGCTTTACATAAGGATGATCGAGCCGGGCGTTGCCTTCCAACGCTTCGGCCTGCACCATAGCGATAAACTCATCCTGCCCATATGGGTTTTCTCTTTGAAAATCAAAACGCGACATCCAGACTCCTAATTCTTGAGCTTTTCGCACTCGCGCGCCACGCCGTCGGTGATCGCCCACCAGATGCCCAATCCTTTGCGCAGCGCCTTCACCACCCGCACTTGCATCTCGTTGGTGACGGCGAACTGTTCGACCAGCTCGTAACCGATGTTGCTATGTTCGGTGTCGGCTTCGCCATGCTCGGCGAAGAATTCAATGTCGTGGGGCTTCAGCTTGTAGTGGTCTTTGAAGGCTCGGAAGAATTTGCCGCCGGTCAGATGGTTCGAGTACTCGTTGCAGCAGTTGGTCGCGGCGACTTGTTCGAGGATGTGATTGCTGCGCAAGGCGATGTCCATCCAGCCGACCCGGGCCAACACTGTGGTCGGTAGAAAATCCTCTTCGATCTCGCAACGCTCCAGCTCCTTCGCCGGCACGCCGATGGCGTCACCGAAGCGGAGGAACAACGCGCGATGGCCGAGCACCGCCCGTGGCGAGCCTTCGAAATAGCTATAACCGACCTCGGAATGAATGACATCGACGAACTTTTTATGAATCTCCGGATCGTGAATGCCGGACATCTGACAACGCACCAGCTTCGCCGTGTTGATCGCGACATTGCACGCGAAAATGCCCCAGGCTTCCTTGGCCCAAAGGCGCACTGCTTCGATGGGCAGCTTGCCCTCGAACAGATCGCGATAGAAGGGGTGATGGAGCCGCGCGTGACGGTTCTTCACCTCGTCCATCAGCAGTTCACAAAGCTCTTTCGTAGGTAAGGTTTTTCCGCTCAATACGGCTTCGATAGACATGATATTTGAACTCCTCGGCTATGGTCCTGACCCTTACCTTTCCCAAGGCTAAGGCATCGGCTGCAGCTCTCGCCGGACTATTTCTTATACAGCTGCGTGACAAAGCCGCTGTCTTCCAACTCTTTGAGGAAGCGCGGTTCCAAAAAACGCTTCGGATCGGCACCGCGCGCTTTGGGATTGGTCTTGGCTAAATCTTCGAGAATCGTTTCCACGCCCTTGACGCTCGGGTACGGCACCCGCGCCATGTATTTGATCGCGTAGGTATTGTAGGCCTCCTCCAGAGCGGCGCGATCCTTGAGTTTGGTAAACTTGGCGATGGATTGGATGCTCGCCTCTTTTTGCGTCTTGTAGAAGTGAATGCCTTCGATCAAACCGCGCACGAAGCGGCGCACCATGCTTTCTTTTCGTTGAATCGTCTGCCGGGTGGTGGCCAGCGAGGTACCCAGATAATCCAGACCAAGGTCGCCCAGGGTGCCATACTCATGAAGCCCTTCTTGTTTGGCGCGCGTCGAAAATGGCGGCTGCAGCAATGTCGCATCGACCAGGCCGGTCTGCACCGCCGCGAGTCGCGACGGCTGGGTGCCCACCGACAGCATGGTGATCTCCTTGTCGGTGTCGACGCCCCATTTCTTAAAAGCCACGCGAATACCGTAGTCGTCGGTCGCCCCCGGTCTGGCGATGCCGACCTTCTTGCCTTTCCAGTCGGCCACGGACTTCAGGTTGGGACGGGTGATGATCGTGTGCTCCATGGTGTTGATGAAGGTCGCCAGCACCACCGATTCCGCGCCTTCGAGATTCGACGACACCGCGGCCGGCCCGGCAAAGATCGTCAAATCGAGATCACCCGATACTAACGCGGCGATGTTCGGCGGCGCGCCGGCGACAAACAGGATCTGCAAATCGAGATCGTATTTTTTGAAGAAGCCGGCGTCCCGGGCGACGAACAACACGGCCTGGGAGCCGCTGACGGCACTATGGGAAATATTGACCCGGTCGACAGCATGCGCCACGGAGCCGACGCCTAGAACGAGTGCCAATGCCAAGCAAATAGGCTTCAATGTGCTTCTCGCTTTCATACCTTGTGTTTCTTGCGATTATCGAATTTGAATTTGTTTGCATTGCAAGCGATCTCGACGCGATTGCCGTCCGGATCGAGGAAACTTATCGACCGGTTGCCCGCTACCACCAGAGTCTCGGGGCCGCTGACCACTGGGATTTTACGCCGTTTCAAGATCGGATAGAGCCGGTCGACAACTTCGTTCTTGTCGACGTAGATACAGAAGTGATGGAGCTTCGCCACTCCTTTGCCGCTGACATGCCGGACGCCCTTGGGCAGCGCTTGCAGCGCAATGTCGTGATGCTCGCGCCCGAAGCTCATGAACGTCATCTTCGTCTGTAGATTACGCGCCGATACCTTGAGGCCGAGAATGGTCCGGTAAAATAGTTCCGATTTTTTCAAATCCGCAACATTAAGAACGATATGACCGAGCGCGCCGTGGGTGATCTTCATAGGAAGCATCAATTAATCTCGCCCCGCCGAAGCTGTCAAGTTCAACGAAGCGATAAATTCCTTTTAGGTAGTTTGACAAGGCTTCGACGAATACGGGATATTCGCCGGTGTCTTTAGAAGGAGTATTCGATGAAAATCATGGTCGTCATGGGCGAATATCCGGCCGCGGAAGGCGAACACCGGCGCCAAGCCGTGCTCGAATGCGCTTCACCGGGCACCGAAATCGGCTTCGAAGTAATCAAAGCAACCTTCTTTCGCCACTCCAACTCGCAGGTCAATTCGTTGTCGGCGGGACCGCTGGTGGCCGAAGTCGCGATCAAAGCCGAAGCCAATGGCTACGACGCTGTAGTGCCTTTCGGCACTCTGGACGCCGGCGTCGAGCTGGCGCGCAACCTCGTCAAAATCCCGGTGGTCGGCGCCGGCCAATCGGTCATGCACCTGGGCGCGCAACTCAGCAACCGTCTCGGTGTGGTCGCCTACGAAGACAAAAGCATTCCCTTCATGCGCAAGCAGATCCATGCCTGGCGCGTCGCCGATTACGTTGTCGGCATCCGCGGCATCGGCATACCGCTGCCCGAGAGCAGCAAAAGCCGCGACGCGATGCGCGGACGCTTCATCGACGTCGCGCGCTACCTGATCGACCAATGCGACGCTGAAGTCATCGTGCCCATGGGCGTCACCATGGTGCCGGTCCAGTACTCGCCCCAGGAGATGGAAAAAGAACTCGGCGTGCCGGTGATGAATGCGCTCAAGACCAGTATCCAGACCGCCGAGATGCTGGTGCGCATGGGTTTAACGCATAGCATGCGAACTTATCCTCGACCGCCGGTGAAGTGAGTGAGGATGGAGGATCGAGGATTGAGAATCACTGTCAATGCGACGCTTTGAGCTAAACGAGCCGAGATCACTGGCGGAGGCGTGCGCGATCCTCGCTAACGACGGCGATGCGAGAGCCGTCGCCGGCGGCACGGCGCTGCTGACGATCATCAAGCAGGGGTTGCTGCTACCGAAATCTCT
>DASSGE010000886.1:0-6269 GCA_035693605.1 Binatia bacterium | reverse complement strand
AATCTCGACCGCTTTGAACGAGTTGCCGAGACTACCGTTGACCTGTACGGCGCTGTTCGCAATGCCTACCTGCAGCGGCGCGCCGCGGCGATCAAGCAATAATTAATCTCCCCTGTAACAAGGAAACAACGCGGAAGATCGGGAACGGTCTTCCGCGTTGTTGTTTTAAGGCAATGGCGCGTCGAAGGCCCTCTTCCCTGGGTCTCCCATCATTCGGGCGCTTTCGATGATTGTGGAAAAGTTATAAGAATTGCGGGTATCGTCCCCTAAAACGTAAACGGCTTTAGACAGAAGAATGCCCATCGCAAGTTTGCCCACCGGCACGGAACTCTACTATGAGACCCACGGCGCCGGCCAACCGCTACTGCTCTTTCCATCAACGGCCTTTTCCGGAGATGTTTGGAAACTTTACCAATTGCCGGGTCTAGCGCCGGCCATGCAGCTGATCCTGCACGATCCGCGCGGATGTCCGCGCACCCGCGTCAGCCAGCAAGTCTACACCATCGAGCAGATGGCGAACGATGCGGTGGCGCTGCTCGATCATCTAAATATCCCCACAGCTCACCTGCTCGGCCACTCCATGGGCGGCCGGGTTGCTTTGTCCATCGCGCTGAACTTTCCCGGCCGTGTGAAAAGTCTGATTATGGCTGCCAGCGGTTCGGGACTGGTCACTCGCCCCGGACCCGATTGTATTCCTGGTTTGCCGCACTGGCTCGTCCTGGGCTTAGTCGAGAAAGGTTTCGAAAATTTTCTCCGCGATGAGTACTCCGAGTCCGAAGTATTTTTCACCGATCAATTTCGCGCCGACTATCCGGAGCGCATCGAGGAGTTTTTCGAACTCGCGCGAGCGACACACGCCAATTTGCCCGAATACATCCACTTGAGCATCGCCCGTCACAATTGGGAAGCCACTCATCGTCTCGGTGATGTCCGCGTGCCCACTCTTGTGCTAATCGGCACCAACGACAAAGCGCGCAGTAATCATCTGTTACAAGCCGAAGCGTTGAAGAATCGCATTCCTGGCGCGGAGCTAAAAGTTCTCGAAAGCCAGTCCCATGGTTTTTTCTGGCAAGCACCCGACGAAACGAATCGAGTAATCCGCGACTGGGTATTGCGACACTCATCCTGACTTCGCTAGGTTTGAGCGCCAAACTCGTCACCTGCCGCGCTGATGAGAAGCTGGTATTTGTCCTGTGATCGATGTTCGCGCTACAAATGATGCAAGGAGACTCACGATGCCTTACTGCTACCCTCCCGATCCCAACACGCGCAAACCCAAGCTCACGCCGCCCCCCGACTCTTGCGACACCCACTTTCATGTCTTCGGACCGCCCGAAGAGTTTCCCTTCCTGTCGACCCATGAATACACGCCGCCGGCGGCGCCGTTGGAACATTACCAGAAGATGCTGGCGGTGATCGGAATCGAGCGCGCCGTAGTTGTCCAACCGAGCGTGCATGGCCTGGACAATTCGGCGACTCTTGCTGCGATCAAAAATTCCAAAGGCAGATTTCGCGGCGTCGGCCGCATCGACGACAAGACACCGCAAGATGAATTAAAGCGCCTGCACGACGGCGGCATTCGCGGCGTGCGCTTCAATCTGCTTGACCGTCCGCGGGGCAACGTCAACCTCGATGTGCTGGACCGCTGTATTGAAAAGATCGCCCAACGCGGTTGGTCTTTGGACCTGCATATCGATATGAAAAATCTTATTGCCCAGGAGCGGCGCATTCGCGCCTCACCGGTGCCGGTCATCATCGATCACATCGCCCGCGTCAAGCCGGCGCAAGGTTTGAACCAACCGGGATTTCAGCTCTTGCTCGACTTGATGAAACTCGAACATGTCTGGACCAAAGTCAGCGGCGCCGACAAGATCTGTGAAACCCTCGTGCATTCCTACTACGGGCTCCCCTTCGTCGAAGTGATCCCCTACGCTCGGGCGGTGATCGCCGCTGCGCCCGACCGGGTCATCTGGGGCACCGATTGGCCGCATTCGAACAACTTTGCGCCGGGCCACACGCCCAACGACGGCGATTTGGTCGATCTGCTCGCCGCGTTCGCTCCCGACCAAGCGAATCGCACGAAGATCCTTGTCGATAATCCTGCCGCACTGTATGGTTTCAATCGATTCTTGAATATTTAGGAGGAATCCCCCAGTGATCAAAATGACCGACGAGATGAAACAACGGGTCGACAAAGCCTTCGAAGAAAAAAAGTACTGCGTCTGGGCAACCACTTCGGACGACGGTTTCCCGGACATGAGTTTTCGCGGCAGTACCTTTGTCTTCGACGACGAACATATCGCATTCTGGGACCGCTCTTTCGGTGCCAGCACGACCAATTTGGAAACTAATCCCCAGGTCTGCATGCTTTTCTACGACAAGGAAAACCGCCTGGGCTGGCGCTTTTACGGCACCGCGACGGTCCATAAGGAAGGCGACATCCGCCAACAGATCATGCGCCGTACCGTGAAAGGCGAACTCGACAAAGACCCCGACCGCAAAGGCTTCGGCGTGCTCGTGCGTGTCGACAAGATTCGCGGCTACAGCGGTTTTAACGTCGTGCAAGCAAGGGACTAGACTCAACGATGAAGGCGGAGGATCGAAGGATGAAGTTGGGAATCAACCGAACTAGATTTTCATCCTTTCGCCTTCATCCTTTATCCTTAGCGTCGCTGAGCGCACAGCTATTTTTGTTGGTAACGGCACTCGTGCCCACGCATCGCGCCGTTGCTGTCGACCGCATCCGCATCGCCGTATCAAATCCCAACATGCCGAACCTGACGGCGCAGATGGCGCAGCAGCGCGGCTTCTTCAGAGACGAGAACCTCGACGCCGAAATCATCCGCATGAATCCGAACGTCGCTATCACGGCACTGGCCACCGGCGATATCGATTATTGTCAACTCTTCGGTGCCGTAGTCGGCGGCGCCGTTTCCGGGCTACCGGTGCGGATCGTCGCCGGATTTCTCGACAATTGGCCGATGACGCTGATCGCCCAGCCGGAAATCAAGACGCTCAAAGAGCTCAAGGGTAAAACTCTCGGCATAAGCAGTTTCGGCGCCACCCCCGATGTCGCCGCGCGCATGATGATCAAACAAGCCGGCATCGACAGCGAGAAAGAAATCAAAGTGCTCGCCCTGGGCTCGGACGCCGCGCGCATGACCGCGCTCACCCAGCGCATCGTCGACGTCGTCGTCATGTCGCCCCCCGCCGACACCCAGCTGGAAAAACAAGGATACAAAATCTTGGCGCGAGCTTATGAACTGTTCAGTTTCCCCTATCTCGGCCTGGGAACGAATCTGCGCAAGATTAAAGAGAAGCCACAGGAGATTCGCCGCGCAATCAAGGCAACCGTCAGAGCCAATCGTTTCATCCGCGACAATCGGGACGAATCGGCGCGCACGCTGATTGCCTGGGGCAAAGTCGAACGCGAATTCGCGTATGCTTCCTACGACGCACTGCGAGTTTTATTCAATAGCGACGGCGCCGTGCCGGAAGAGGGCTTGAAGCTCGTCATCGACCAAGCCCGGCGCAATGCCAAGGTAAGCCGCGAAGTCGCGCCGAACGAGGTGGCGGATCTAACTTTCCTGCGCGAAGCCCAGGCGGAGCTGGGAATAAAAGCGCGGTAACGAACGAAGGAAGCGCAGCCCAACGAATTGAACGTCTGGAACGGTTTCAACGACTTGAACAAATTCAGGAGCCCACCATGATTATCGACTGGCACGCACATGTTTACCCGCCCGAGTTGGCCAAAGAGCGGCGTTGGGGCGGAGCGTCGCCGCTGACCATTGAAAACCTGCTTGATGCCCACGAAAAAGCCGGCATCGAACGCTGTGTAGTTAGCAACACGATTCATTATTTGAAAGATAAGAGCGCCGAGGAGTCCCTCGCCTTTTTGCGCCGCTGGAACGAATACGGCGCCGAGATTCAGCAGAAGTATAAGGACCGTATTATTGTTTTCACTAGTACGCTCCCCTGCGGCGGCGCGCCGTTCAACAAGGAATTGGAGCGCGCCGTCACCGAGTACGGCCTGCACGGTGTGCTGATCAACTCCAGCCATCAGCATTCCTATCCAGACGACGACGAAGCCAAGCCGTTTTTTGAATTGGTCTCGACCCTCGGCATCCCGATGATGATGCATGCGCCGTCGGTCGGTTACGGTGAAGAGCGCATGCGCGACTACCGGCTCGCTTCGAGCGTCGGCCGGCCCTTCGACGAGTGCTTGAGCATCGCGCGCATGATCGTGCGCGGCGTTTTCGAGCGCCACCCTAGTTTGAAATTCGTCGGCTGTCATTTGGGCGGCGGCATCTGCGATGTCATCGGCCGCATGGACTACGCCTATGAGTTAGGCGATCAAGCCTCGGGACTGGGCAGTTACGAACCTATGTTGATCACGAAGAAGCCAAGCGAGTATCTGAAAACCATTCACATGGATACGGTCGCCTACCACCCCCCCGCGGTAATATGCGCTTATCAAACCGTCGGCGCCAAACAGCTTCTTTTCGGCAGCGACGCACCGCCGCTCTTGCCGTTGCTGCCGCGCGCCAAGCAGATCATCGAAGAGCTGCCGATCAGCGCCGCCGAGCGCGAAGCTATCTTTAGCGGCAATGCCTTGCGCTTGCTCGGTCGCGACCCGTGATCGCTTGGGACAGCGCCACCGCGCCGATTGACGTTTGGGCGGGACCGCGTTAAGGAAGTCAGAAAATAATCTGACCTCCGGCGAGATGTTCGACCACAGCTAAAAGGAACGAAAGGATCGACGTTAAACGTCAAAGGCGGGACGATCACCGCGTCGCGTCATAATCAGCGCAGAGACCGTGGAGTGCGCGACCATATTTCCGGCCGCATCGTTATTCGCCTCGATCGCTTTGAAGGCATGGCGATCGACTAAACCAACCGACTTTTCTCGAACAAAAAGGAGAGCACATGGCAGGATTATCCTATGACGATCTGATCGAACCGACGATCGTCAAACAAGTATCGAAAAGCATCGCCTACTGCCGATGCACCCGCAGCAAGAATCTGCCGTTTTGCGACGGCTCCCATGAGGGCACCAATATACAGCCGGCGATCATCGAACTCGCCAGCCCGGAAACCATCGCCATCTGCCGCTGCTGGAGATCCAAAGACCACCCCTACTGCGACGGCACCCACGGGAGGTTAGTCAAACCGAAAGAACGCCCACCCCGCGCGCACAAGTAATTTTCGTCCGAGTTATTGAACAATGGTAGAACTTTAAGCAATTTACCTGTGGAACGACTGGAACAATTCAAACCACTGGAACAAACCGAGGAGGTTATTTATGGTTGAAATGAAGAATCCGGTAAAAGAAGCCGACGCCAATCCCGACATCGGCCATCTCCAGCTCTGGCGCACAGACCTAGCCTATTACTGGGTGATCAACTGCGAGCCGGGCCTGCAAGACGACATGCATTATCATGATAACGACGACCATATCTTCATGGTTCTCGAAGGCCGATGCCTTGTACGCACGCCGCACAAAGAGTTCGACTTGAAGCAGTTCGACACCGTGCTGCTCAAGTCGGGCGAATCTTATCAACTCTGCAATCCCGGTCCGGGCAGAATGCTATTACTGGGCGCCGGCAACAGCCATGTCGATGGCAAACCGCGCTCGCGCGTGCCGAAGATTCCCAGCCATACGCCAATGAAGCAGCCGCTCGAGGCTTAGTGATTTGGTCCGCCACCGGCAGATGCACATTTCTGCCGCACCCAATCGACACAAGTTGCCGCCCCTAGTCGATTTATAAACCGAAGCCAACTACAAAAAAAACCGGCAGTGCATGAACTCATGCACTGCCGGTTCGAACTGTGATCGCAAAATATTCTTAGGCCTGCTGCACTGCGGTCAATTTCCAGCCATTGGGCCCTACCGGGCGGCTGAATGTCCAAAACTCTTCGAACTCCACCGGCTCGCTGTCGCTGCCGGTAACCACCTTGCCGCTCTTTTCATCGACAGTGAAATCGAGCAGGTTGGCGTGCAGGCGCACGGTGATAAAATCCTCGCCGCTCTCGGTCCACACTTCGGTGATCTCGCTCTCGCGCAAGGCGATGTTATCCATGCGATTGCGCTGACCGCGCAGTTTGTGTTGGCCCAACTCTTCTTCCCAGCTTTTCATCAACTCGCCGCCGCACAGGGTGCGCAGCGTGGTAATGTCCTGTTTGTTCCACGCGCCCTGAATTTTGAAGAAATTATCTTGAGCGGTTTTAAGAAATTTACTGGCATCGAAGCTCGGGTCCATCATGGTCAG
>DASSGE010000885.1:0-3120 GCA_035693605.1 Binatia bacterium | reverse complement strand
GATTGACCGAAGCGGATGCCCGTGCGCGCGGCCATCAGCTCGATATTTATCGCACATCCTTCAAGCCGCTGCGCCACACGCTTACCGGCCGCGACGAACGGACAATGATGAAGCTGGTAGTCGATCAAGTCACCGATAGAGTACTCGGCTGCCATATGGTCGGTCCCGACGCCGGAGAAATCATCCAAGGGCTGGCGATCGCGCTTAACTGCGGCGCCACCAAAGCGCAATTCGACATGACTATCGGCATTCATCCATCGGCAGCCGAGGAGTTTGTCACCATGCGCAGCAAAGTGACCAGTGAAGCGGTCGTGTGAATGTGCACGGAATACCGCATGTGGTTCGTGTTGTGCGGCAGTTTTTTGACCGACCTACGCTTGTGTTCAGACCCTCCATCCTGCATTGTTAAGGGGAAAGCTTTCGCGCCTTAATCATTCCGGCATCTGGTGTTCGCGGCTAGTGACAGTGTCCATTATGAGATCGTTAATGTATGTGACCGGCGGGATTGCCCAGCGATGAAGAATCCCCAGACTGACGCTGATCGAATATGTCCAGGCGTCTGAAAATTTGCATCATCAACCCCAAGTTCGAGCCGTCGTACTGGGGCTTCGACTATGCGTTGCCGCTCTATCCCGGCGACAAGAAGTCTTCGATGATTACCGGCGCGCTGCCGTATTTAGCCGGGTTGGTGCCGGACCACGATGTCCGTTTGCTCGATGAAAACGTCGAAGAGATTGTTTGGCCGGAACTGACTCACTTCGATATCGTCGGCGTGACCGGTATGAACGTACAAAAAGAACGCATGCGGCAAATCCTCGAGACGCTGCGTTCAATGAATGTGTTTACCGTGGTCGGCGGCGCCTACGCTTCTGTCGACGAAGGCTACTTCCACAATCTATGCGATGTGTTATTCACCGGCGAGGCTGACGAGACCTGGCCGGAATTTGTTCGCTGCTTCGCCGAAGGTCGGAATTACGACAGCCTCTACAAACAAGCCAATCCGACGGATATGAGCCGCGTGCCCAAGTCGCGTTACGATCTGCTCAAAGTCGATCGTTATGCCTCGGGGGCGCTGCAATTCTCCCGCGGCTGTCCTTTTCAATGTGAGTTCTGCGATATCATCGTGACGTTTGGCCGCCGGCCGCGCACCAAGCCGCCGCAGCAGGTCATCGAGGAACTCGATGAGATGCGCCGTGTCGGTTTTTATTCATGCTTCATCGTCGACGATAATTTTATCGGCAATAAGAAAGATGCCAAAGCGCTGCTCCGGTTGATCATTCCGTGGCAGGAAAAGCATGGTTATCCACTGCGGTTAACGACTGAGGCCAGTATCAATTTGGCCGACGACCCGGAGTTGCTGGAGTTGCTCTACCGGGCGAATTTTCGCTCGGTTTTTATTGGCATCGAAACTCCCCGCGAGGCTTCTCTTAACGAAACCAAGAAATTTCAAAATACCCGAGGGGACTCGCTTGAAGCCAAGCTGGCACGAATCCGCAACGCCGGGATGGAAGTCAGCGCCGGTTTTATCGTCGGTTTTGACAACGACGATAAAACCATCTTCGAAGATCAGTATCGCTTCATTCAGGACAACGGCATCCTTTTGGCCATGGTCGGCATGCTTACCGCAGTGCCGAAGACGCCGCTCTATCAGAGATTGGAGAAGGCGGACCGATTGCGGCTTGACGACGCCAATTGCAACATTGTGCCGGCGCAGATGACGCCGCAGGAACTCCAACAGGGCTATTGGCAACTGCTGAAACGACTCTACGACCCGCAGGCCTTCTTCGACCGTTATTTTCAGATCAACGCCTACCCCGATTTCAGTCGACGTCGCGCTGAGATCAGTGCGCGCGCCAATGAAGGGAAGGCTGTGCCGACGTTTATTTACGGCGTTTTGTTGTTAAAAAGTCTGGTCTTCGCGTTAATTAAAGACCGAAGCCTGACGACCATTGGCCGAGTGTATTTACGCAATTTCTTTAAACGCAGCTTGCGCATGCGCGCCGACATCATCGGCTTTGCCCAGTTTATGAACCGCTGCGTGACGCACTGGCATTTCTACAAATTTACTTGCGAGGGGACGGCGGGAAAACTGCGCCTGTTTAACTCCGGTTGATGTATTGACCACGACCGGCGACGCATTCGATGGATGGGATCGACGCGTAAATATCAGCTCGCCAACCGGTATTGATGTTGGCAGCGGATGGCTTGCTCACGGTCGTCGCAGGATATTTATATGCTAGCGACGTTACATGCTTCAGCCTAAATCAGGCTCCAAGCAAAGGCGCATGAACTCACGCGCGCCGGTTTAGAAATCTGTGGTGGTTTACCTAGACTTTGACCTTTTTATCTGTGTTGGCGGCAGTCTTTTCTAACGAATCAAAAGGCTGGCCCGGTGACCATTCCGAAGCGGGAACTGGTTTAGTCTTACCTGCTCTCTTCTTGGTTTTCTTTTTTGCCATGATGGTAGTATGACACAGCCACTGAAGGTTCTCCAGCCAGTGCTTAATCCAAAGTTAAGCTCTAATTTAATTCCCTAATTGACCGTCGCGTTTTCTGATAGTACGCTGATTGGCGGATTCATTCGTTGCACCGATCAGATACTCTGATGAAAGCCGACTTGGGCGAAATAGAAGAGAATGCGCCTCGCCGCCGGTCGGATGCCGGCGCTCTGGCCCACATCCAGCGTGAGCTCGACGACTGTCGTCGTCGCGTAAAGCAAGCGGAAGAGACTGTCCTGGCCCAGCTTCCGCAGGCATTGCTACTCACCGATCGTCAAGGCCGAATTATTGACGCCAATCCAGCCGTGTGCGCATTGCTCGGTTACGAAAAGAATGAATTGTGCGAGACGGACACTTGGATATTCATGACCAGTCCGGGCCGGGACACATTCCTCAAACGCCTTCGCGATAAAATATTTCTTGGCCAATCCGCACTGCACGTCGTTTGTGAGCGTAAGAATGGCACACGGCTTACCCTCGGTATCGAGCTGGCGGACTTCAGCCAAAACGGCCGCGATTTGCTCGCCGTTTGCTGTCGCGACCTCACCGAACAAAACCAACTCGAACAACGTATTTATCGCAGTGAAGCGGTTCTGGCCGAAACCCAACATTTAAGTCTTAC
>DASSGE010000884.1:0-2930 GCA_035693605.1 Binatia bacterium | reverse complement strand
GCAGGTATGCAAGCTGATAAACTGATCGAACACCTCGCTGCCGGGCTCGTCGCCGCCGAACGCATGAATTGAGATCGGTGTATTAAGCCGCTGCGCTTCTTCATAGAGCGGATAATATTCCGGGCTGCCGAGATTTTTCCGATGCGCCTGGGCTACCAACATGCCGCCGCATAATCCCAATTTCGTGACAGCGCGGTTCAACTCCTTGGCGCATTCGGCGGGATCGTTCACCGGCAGATTGGCCACGGCCTTGAGACGCGGCGACGCCTTGCAGTAGTCGGAGATGAAATCATTGTAGGCCCGGCACAGCGCCACTTGGAACTTGGTATCGCGCACCCGGCCGACGCCGAGCCCGCTGGTCGGAAACATCACCGCGGTATCGATCTGCTGCAAATCCATCGCGGCCAAACGATCCTCGACCTTGGCGCCGGATTGCCCCAGGGTGCCGCCTAAATTGCGGTCGTAATGCTCGCTCGGAATAAACGAAGCTTTCTGATTACGGTAGGGTTCCGGCAGATACTTTCTGATGTCATTATCGAGATCGCGCGCGTGGGCGTCCGAATCGAGAACTTTTATTGCTTCACGTAACTCCATAAAACCGCTCCTCGATTTAATTTACGATTCAGTATGCAATCTCACGCAGCGGCGGCCTTGGGCAGAGATACCGGCGCATTCAATTTATAAAGTTTGCGCACGTTGGTGTTGAGCAACTTTTCGCGCGATTCGGCCGGCAGATGTGCCATATCGCGTTCGATGACAGCGCGCGAATTAGGCCAAGTGGAATTCTGGTGCGGGTAGTCATTGGACCACATGCAGTTGTCGACACCCCACCAGGAGAACATCTTGCCACCGACCACGTCGTTGAAAAACGTCGCATAGATCTGCTCGGCGAAGTATTCGCTCGGCAATTTGCTCATCTGGACTTTTTCCGCGTGGCGATGGCGTTTGTAACCTTTATCGGCCTGGCCCAACCAGAACGGCATCCAGCCCACTTCGTTCTCCACCGAAACGATCTTCAACTTGGGATAGCGTTCGAGCACACCGTGAAAGATCAATTCGAACAGGGCGTTTTCGATCTCGCGCGTTTGCTCCAGACCGATGCGGTAACGCTTGGGGCCATGAGCGGTCTGGCGATGCATGCTGTCGCCGAACCCGGTCAAAATATGCAGATGCACCGGCAAGTCGAGATCCTGTGAGGCGGCCCAAAAACGTTCATAATGGTCGGATGTAAACGGCAAACTCGGATGAGGCACCTGCCAGATCATCGTGCCGACGACACCCTGCTTCTTGCAGCGCTCCATTTCGGCGATGGCGTGATCGACGTTGTACATCGAAATCAATGCGACGCCGTACAAGCGATCGGGAACCTTTTGACAGTAATCAATGATCCAGTCGTTGTAAGTGCGGAACAGACCTTCTTGCAGCGCGGCATCTTCGACGCAGTACAACCCCAACCCCAAGCTTGGATACAGCACTTCAGCGGCGACACCATCGGTCACCATGTCGGCTTGGCGTTCGAACGGGTCCCAACCGCCGGGACGGGCGACGGCGAACCCTGCCTTGCGGAACTTCTCGACATTTTCCGGTTGCTGACCCGCCATAAATAGGCCGCCAACCGCTTGGGTCTGAACTTCCGGCGAACCGAACATCCACGCATCTCTTTTTTCGTCGAAGAACATCTTTGGCGCGCGCGAGCGCATCGCCGCAGGCAATCCCTTTTCCCAAAGATCCGGCACTTCGATCACGTGAGAATCCGACGAGACAATTGATTGTTCCATAGCCCCTCCTATTGATTATCTTTTACCCCAGATTTGATCCCAAAAGCCACTCTTATCCATGTCATTCAAAAACCGCGTGTCGGTCAATTCCTGCGGTTTGACCTTCTTGGCGCGCTCATCGGTCTGCGCCACTTCATCGAGGATGGCCTGAAACGCCTCGGCTTTAAGCGCCAAGCGCGGCTCCATCGCTTTGATCTCGGCATTATAGGCAGCTTCCAGAATCGCGCGATCGTTGACGCGCAGCTGTTTCCCTAAGACTTTGTAAACGAATTCGCGGTCGCTATGCATGATCTTCGAAGCTTCGCCCATCGCGCGCATATACTGCGCCATGGCCTGAGGTCTGCGCGCAATGGTCGAGCGCTTGGTGACGAATGACGTGGCGGCGTAGGGAATCTTCAGATCGGGGCCGTAAATTACGTAATGGTAGCCGCGCGACAACGCTTGGACATCAGTGGGCGGCGTTAAACAGGCCACCTCGACGCCACCGGCGAGCAGGGCCGTGAGCGATTCCGGATCGCCGCCGGACTGTAAAAACGTATAATCGCGATTGGGCTCCATGTTGTGACGGCGCAAGGCTTGAATCGTAAAGTAATGCGAGTTGCTGCCGATACGGCTGACTGCGATCCGTTTGCCTTTCAAATCTTCCGGACGTTTCAAATTGCCGCCGGCGATGATGTTCTGAGTCATGAGATTTTTCGCGCTGCCGACGTAAGCGATTTCCGTCGAACCGCGCACAAAGGCGATGACGTTACCGACGCCGCCGGTCATGGTCATGTCCGGATCGCCACCCAATAGCGCCGCGGTGACGATACTCGATGATGCGATAAACACCAGGCTGTGATCGAGATTGTATTTTCTAAATAAGCCTGCTTCTTCGGCGATCCAGGGCAAGGCCTGCGCCATCACCCGTGCCGAATATATGGTCGTGAATTTTTCCGCCGCGAGGGAAGACGCCGGCAAAGCAGCCAGTAACCCAAGTATGATGATCGACAAAGCGCGCGGCATCACTTCTTGCTCCACAACTGGTCCATGAAACCGCTCTTGTTCATATCATCGAGATAGCGGCTATCCACCATATCCGCCGGTTTGATTGTCTTAGCCCGCGCATCGGTAGGTGCCAGTTCGTCGAGAATCGCCTGCAAAGATTCCAGC
>DASSGE010000883.1:0-2548 GCA_035693605.1 Binatia bacterium | reverse complement strand
TGATGCAATGGATTTATTCATTTTGTGGTTAGCTTGGAGGTAAATGAAACCACAATGGAGAGATTCTGGCAATTGTTCAAGATCGACAGGCACAGGTGTTAGGCCTTGGCTGTTCGCTTCCTCCGATTGCTTTCGGGTCAGGGCGTGGCGCATCAGGGCGTGGGTTCGGACCCAGCTAACTTGCCGTAGTTTTAAAACTTCACTCCAAGGTCGGGTGGTTTTTGAAGCTTAGAACATCAGTTTCGCCGCGGAAAAGCGCTGCGTAAGCTCACGGTCTGAACCTCAAGGCAAAACCAGAGAGACGTTGAACGTTACGCGATCGATGCCCGCCTGCTTGCCGCGTTCGAGCGTGTTTAGCTCCAAATCTCGGATCGTCAGTGTGCCACTGCCCTTGGGCAAATTGGCGTGAGCGCGTTCCGCTCCGTCGATTTGCTGCTTTGAGTAGCTATACGGCCATAGAAGAATTTGCAGCGCATCCCTAGCGGTACGGTAATCCGCCTCACTGAGTACAAAGTAGAACTCTCTTAGCTCCTGCGGCGCATTCACGTTCTTCGGCCCTATTTCGTTCGGGCCGCTGTTATCCGAATTGCGAAAATGCCAGCCTTCGATCTGAAGAGCATTGACGCCTCGATACGGCGGCGTGACTATGCCGCAAAAATTGTTTGCGGCGTCGGCTTTGCTCCCGACAAAAATCGTCCACCCCAGTTCCTGCGGAACGAGGCGAAAAAACAGATTTGCCCCTATACGCTGTTCAAAGCTCCGCCCTTTTACTACGTCTCCGGTAAATGTGACTGTTCTCGGCTGCGCTTCGCTGCCGGATTTTAACTTTTGCATTGATTCGGCGGCATAAACGAGGGCCGAACCGCTCTGGCACAGCCCGAGAAGCGCAGCTGCCACGATTGAAAACATCATGCCGGAGATGCGGAACATGATCTTAGTTGGGAGTCGAATCAGCATTGAAACTCTTTCGACCTGATCATCGAGCCGAGCGCAAACACCGCAAGATCAAATCAACCTTCCATGAATTACCATGTCTGCGATTGCCAAAGCGCAATAATCGAGGCCTTCTCTCAACGGACAACGGGTTTTTTGAGTCGGCTTTCGCTAACGAGACGCAGTTCGCCGGAATGCAACTTTCGTTTTCGCAAACACGACCAGGCGCAGGCCGCTTATTGCGTTATACGCATTTGCGTCGACAAGGTGTAGCTCAGGCCGTCGACTTCGTATTCCAGCTCGCCGAAAAACGCCAGACGGCCTTGGTCCGGCCGCGTGACTTCGCCGATGATCCTGCCGTCCGCAACACGTAGATTTTCCTGGCGCCATTCGGTCGTGCGGAAGTCGCTACTCGATGCTCGGGCGACCCATAGTCTCGCGCTCCGCGGCGCCGGCGTCGCGTCGATGATCAAGCGCATTTTGCCGTCGGCGTTTTCGTGCCGCCAGCGTACGCTCGGCATCGCGGTACCGTTGATCTGATGGCGCGTGAAGGCGGCGAGGCCGGTGATCAGGTCGTTCAATTGCTCGCCCGGCGGGCGGTCTTGGCGCCGCAGATTATGTCCCGCGTTGGGAAGGTAGAGCACCCATTTGTCGTTCGGGATGCCGTCCCAATATAGGTTCAACGCGTCGGTGTTCCAGTAAAAATCGTTGGTGCCGTTGACGATCAACTTGGGCATTGTCAGGTGGACGCGATAGGCCCAGGGGTCAACCATATCTACCAGTCTCTTGCCGGCGGGCGTCTCGGGGATCGGCAGGAGACCGCGCGTGCTGTACGGCAGGAGTTGCGCGCTATAGGCGCCGAACGCTTCGATCTGGCGCGACATCTGCGCGCGCATGTTGAGCACATCGATGACCACCGGCGCAATGGCGCCGACGCGCGGATCGACCGCGGCTGTCAGCCAGGTGGTCCAGCCGCGCTTCGATGCGCCGGCGACGATAAACCGGTCGATGGGCACGCTCCATTCTTTCTTGCTGAACGCCTGCAAAACGTCCATCGCTTTGACGACGCTCTTCACCATCGGCAACAGCAGCGGCCAGTTGTCGTCCCCGGATTTCAAGTAACGGACAAAAGTTTCCGCGATCAGATCGTCTTCACGCAGGTTGCCTTCGAGCAGCGGCTGATTGGGAATGTGATAAACGAAGGCGACCGGCGCCTTGATTTTGCGTGCGAGCTCGAGCCCCAGGGCGTTGGTTTGCGCCGATGCCGAGCCGCCGGTCACCCAGAGAAGCATCTTGGCGCCCGGTGTCGCGTCGGCGGGCTGATAAACCTGCAACTGATGGCGCCACTTCTCTCCCCGCCACGTCTGCGACACGAACTGCAGATCATAAATCCGCTCGCCGGTCTGCTCGCGGCCGGTCTGGGTTTTTATCTGCCACTCGAAGGCGGGCTCGGGCTTGTCGACGTATTTTTGCAGGTCGGCGTGGCTCTTTGCGGAAAGCAAACTCGCCGCGGCGAACACGCAAAGCGAAAGCAGCATCCTGTTCCCAAGGAGGTTTCGAACGATCATTGATTCTTCCTTCTCCACATGAGCGTTTTGGCGCACGCAGCCATCTT
>DASSGE010000882.1:0-13852 GCA_035693605.1 Binatia bacterium | reverse complement strand
TCTTAATTTCCGTTGAATATTCGAAATCGCATCAATCAAACTCCGACGGCGCCCAGATCCAATCCGCCCCTATCCATTGGCAAACACCAGAAATATCGCCCGTCACCGGTCGGGTAAATCTGAAAGCGCGTCGGCAATGCCCTCTTCGGCACCGACCACTCGCGTGAGCTGGGCTTCGAAAGCGTCGAACGATTTGCCAAAGGCAACAAAGTTTAGCCCGCCGCAGCGCCATCGGCCTAGGGCATGGACCGCCGTAGGCTGAGCTTCGGGGGGAAAAACATTCTTCCGCGTGCGCGTGACGTGGGCCGAGGCTGGCGCGTCAGTGAGTTCTTTGTTATTGCTGCGGCGCCGCCGGATGGCATTGTCTTGTTCGTTGCCGTCCATCGCCTCCCCATAACTTGTTGCTATTAATTCGCACCCCTTGCTCGAGGTGAACGTTTACGGCGCCTGGCGCTTGTCGCGCACGAGCTGAATCTCCTCCAAACAGCCGGCGCACATATATGCCGCATGCGGCAAAAAGATCAGCTCGTCGGTCTCACGTGCTTCCATGCAGATCCCGCATAGCCGTTCCTCCGCTGCCCCCGCAGCTGTTTCTAATTGGGCTTCGCCTCCATCGATGTTTTCCTTGGTGAGAATTTCGTCGCAGGTACGCACGCACTCGTTGCAGATATGCACCGACGGACCGGCAATCAGTTTAACCACTTCATTTTGACCCTTATTGCAAAACGAACAGGTGAGCAGCTTATTTTCTTCGGCAAATTGCGGAATCTGCGACTCCCATCTATCTCCAAAGGCGCGTGTTAAAGTTTCTTCCAGGCTCGATCCGATCTGAAACAATTGCCGCGCGATCTCGTGGCGCTTGGGCGTCGTTTTGGCATCGAGAAAATTTGCCACTGCTTGCTGAAATGTTTTTAACGCCGCGCCGTACTTCTGTCCGTTGATCAGATCAGCGCACTCGACGAAACCGAATTCGTTTGGTGTTGCAGCCATGACAATCCCCCCGTAACCCCTTGGCGGCACGAACAATTGATGACAGTTGTTGCCGTGAGCGTATCACAATTTACTCTCGTGGACAGCAAAACCGATTTGTAGTTAAAAGTTTCTCCTCTGGTTATCGAATAGGATCTGACTCTGCTCTGCCATCATGCCGAACGAAGGAGCGCGATCTTGCCACATTGAAACAAGAGCCCAAAATAAAGCGGTCCGCCACTCAATGCGGTGACTCCGGATCGGCGGCAAACTCGACGAAGCGGTAGCGACCTTTAACCATCCGGAAATAAAATAAGTAACGGCCGCAGTCTATCACCCGTGCATCCTGGTCAACCGTGGCCTTTGCCTTGGCGAAACAAGCACGCACGTTGGCGTCGAACAGCTGCGGATATATTTCTTGGAAGCCAGCCGAGTCACGCAATTTGCCATCGAACAGAAACGGCAACTGGGTCATCCCGGCAATTGCTTTGGCATCGTTGCGCGCGACAGCGGTCTTAAAAGCAGTAAAGAACGGAGTGAAACCAGCCGCCGGTAATGGCCCGGCGCGCCAGAGCATGAAGGTCATCAGTACCAGCGCGCTTACGTTTGCGGAATTTAGCAACGCGAGTCTCCAGTTAAACAGCCGAATAGGAACTTAAGCGGCGAAGCAGGGCCGGCAGCTGATGTCCTGGTCGGTAAATTTCCTCAATAACGTTCGGATTGAGATTTTACCTCGCGTTAGGATCCCAGGTTGCAGGGTGGCGAGCTTGCCGTCATTTCGAGGGAACGCGAGGGATTAAGAGAGATTCCCGATTCGTCGGATTGACAGGTCCGTTACCCTTGCTTCCTTGCACAAGATATTTAACGGCGTTGCGGCTGTGCCGCATCAGCGTCCTGGGCGAGTCGCCGAAGTCAAAACATATAGGTCCCGCTATTGATATTATACGACTGTCCGGTAATGAACTTGGCGGCATCGCTGGCGAGAAAGACAATCGAGCCGGCGATATCCTCAGGTTCGAGAATATGCGGCAGCGGTGTCGCACTCAGGCGCGCCATCACTTCTTCTTCGGAGCGGTGTTGGCGCGGCATTGAGGTATTGGCCGAGCCGGGACAGATGGCGTTGACGGTGATGCCGTCGGGGCCGACCTCTCGGGCCAGCGCTTTGACGAATCCCATCACCGCGGCTTTCGACGCGGCGTAGTGGGAGAACTGGCGCATACCATAGTGGCCGATGCCCGATGCCAAGGAAATGATCCTGCCGCTTTTTTGCGCGCGCATGACCGGCACAAACTCGCGACAGCAGAGAAAATTGCTGCCGACATTGACGTTGATAGTGCGATCCCAATCTTCTTCCGTCAGATCGACCACCGCAGCTTTCGGGAAGTAAATCCCCGCGACATTGACTAAAATATCGGCGCGGCCGAAGCGCTCGAAGACGCTTTTTGCCATGCGTCTAACCGACGTCTCGTCGGCGACATTGACTTCGAGTGCCATCGCTTCGGTGCCCAGCGTCTGCAACTCATTGGCAACAGACTGAGCTTTTTCAGACTGCAAATCCGCCACCACAAGCTTCGCCCCTTCGCGACCCATCATCAAGGACGTCGCCCTGCCGATGCCTTGCGCGCCACCGGTAACGACGGCAACTTTATTTTTGAGTTTCATGGCATCACTACCCCGCCATTGACGTGGAAAGTTTGTCCGGTTATCGCCGCACTTTCGGGGGTGGTAAGAAAGTAATACATCTCGGCCAAATCTTCCGGCAAAGCCGTACGCCCGAGCGGAATCTGCGACCACCAGCGCTGCTTGCGCGCTTCGCTCGATTCTTTTTCCATCACGCGCGGCGTATCCGTCGGCCCGGGCGCCACGGTGTTGGCAAGCACTAGGTCCGGCGCCAACTCCAAAGCCAGCGATTTGGTAAAGGCAATGATGCCGGCCTTGGCGGCGGCATAGGGGGTGCGCAATGCCGAACCGGTGACAGCATAATTGGACGCGGTATTAATTATCCGGCCGCTTTGTTGTTTTTGCATGATCGGCGCCACTTCGCGGCACATCAGAAACGTACCTTTTAAATTCATGTCCATCACTTGCTGCCACTGGGCCCAGGTAAACTCCTCGATTCGTTTGGTGTAGGCGCTGCCGCCCGCTATGTTGGCGAGGATATCGACGCGGCCGTAGCGCTTATAGACATCGGTCACCACTGCTTTGACTTCGCGCGCGACCGTGACGTCAATCGCCAGCGCATCGGCCTTGCCGCCGTCCGCCAAGATCCTGGCCTTAACCCGCTCCGCCTCGCCGCCATCATAGTCAGCGATGACGACGGTTATGCCTGCCGCGGCTATGCGCTGCGCCACCGCGCCGCCGATCCCGCCGCCGCCGCCGGTAATCAAAGCTACGTGACTCAATGTCGTCCTCCCGTCCAGGCCGTCGTGTAAATCCCGTCAATCTGTTGCCGATAGCGTATCGCAACCTGTTCGCGATTTATTTTCACCTTGTGAAAGTGGTTGATACTTCTGATATCGGCGGGAAACTCGCTGGGCATGATCTCGATCTGACGAATCCGTTCGTACTCTTCGAGACGGCTATTAACTCGCTCGATCTGCCTCCACAATGCTGCTGTGATTTCAGCGTCCGACAAGTTTGCTATATCACGACTGAGAGAGTCAGCAATGTTTTGGCGGTCGGGAAATATCAACGCCGCGATGAACGGCCGGCGATCACCCAGCAACACTGCCTGGCTGATAAATGGCTCATTCTCCAACTGTAGTTCGATGAAACCCGGATAGATGTTCGAGCCATCCGCGCAGTTGAAGACATCTTTTTTCCGTCCGGTAATTCTCAGTGAGCCATCAGATTCGAGCAGACCGAGATCGCCGGTACGATACCAGCCTTCTTGGTCGAACGCTTCGGCGGTCGCTTCGCGATTTTTAAAATAGCCCGGCGACACCGTCGGTCCGCGCACCAGGATCTCGCCGTCTGCGGCTATGCGAATTTGCACGTTGGCGAACGGCTTGCCCAGATTGCCGGGCCGAGTCTCGCCGATACCGCAGAGGGTAACCCCGCCGCATTCAGTCGACCCATAAGAACCGATCAGCGGGATCCCTATCAATGCGAAGAAGCGCATGATGCGCGGCGGCATGGCCGCCCCGCCGTAAGCAATGTATTTGATCCGTCCGCCCAGGGCGCGTCGGACATTCATCCTCAGTTGGGCTTTCAACTCCTCGAAGCGTCTCGATTCGGCTTCGCTAGGATTACTGCTCAACTGCTGGCCATCGAGATCTTCCAACTCGCGCCACAACTGCTGAGTGTCGTCCCTGGCCAATAAACAGTCCCAAATCCGTTCCATCACTCGCGGCACCACGGCCAAAACTGTTGGGGCCAACTGCTCGATCACGGGCAAGTCGACGCTTGTCTCGGCCGCCTCAATGAGCGCCGTGGTGCGGCCGGTCACCGCGCTTTTGAGAAAGCCGAAGCGGCCAAAAAGGTGATTCAGACTAAGCACGTTTACTGTCAGTTCGTCTGGAGCGCTGACGCTGACCGCGCCCCCGTTGGTGATATTGGCGATGAGATTGTCCTGGGTCCGCATGACTCCTTTGGGCTCGCCGGTTGACCCTGATGTGTACATGATCGTCGCCAAGTCACTGCCGTGCACCGCTTCGATTAGGGCGGAACACCGCGCGCCTTGACTGCGGCTTCCTCGGTCGACCAGCTCGCTAAAGTTGAGCGCGTGGGGAATACCAGAACCGCCATCGTCCATGATCAACAACTGCTGCAAAGCCGGCAACTGCTCCTGGAGCTTGAGCAGCCGAGCGGCGGTCACAGAATCCTGAACGAACGCGGCTCGGCAGCCGGCATGACCGAGCACCTTGGCCAACATGACATTGGAAAGACTGGGCGAGACGACCACGTTGGTGAATCCGCCCGCGAGCGTGGCCAGATCGGCAGCAAGCCAAGGCAGACTATTTTCCCCGATAATGGCAACAGTATCGCCGGGCAAAATGCCGAGCGCACACAAACCGAGCAAGGCGTGACTCACCATCGCGGCAAACGCGCGCCAAGAGATCTCTTCAAAACACTCGCCTTTTTGCAGCTTGATGAAAGTCCGGTCGCCCAACTCGGCGGCCCGTTGAAAAAAGATCTGGCCGACATGGGGCCCAGCAGCGGCCAATTCTGGGTGATTCATAGATTAACGAAATGCGCCGGATCATACTTTGACCGCGCGGCATCGACAATTTTTTTTAATCCCTTTATCTCATGCCGTTGCGCGTACGCGTCGCGCAGGGCGCGGGCAACGTCGTCCATGTGGCCGTTCAAATATTTCCGCGCCGGCAAGGCGACTCGTAAAAGCTCGGCGCCGCGCGCGACTTGACTCGGCGCCAGCGGCGGACCTTTGGTGAGGCGAACGCCGCTCTTGAGATAAACATAAGCGGCCAGCGCTTCGGCAGCGAAAGGTTGCGGCGGGCAACCGGCAAAGAACGTCCTGAGATCGATATATACGGCGTGTCCGCCCGCTGGCCGGAGTACCGGCAGTTTGTCAGCGAGCTTCTGCCAAAGGTAATTCACCTGTTCGACCCGTTGTTTCCCGTGCGCTTCGCTGGAAAAAATTTCCGGCAGCGCCACAGCGATCGACTCCATGTCACCCGCTGGAAGCTGAACGCCGTCGAGAAAACATTGCATCACCGCCTTCTGCAGGCTGACCCTATCACGGGTGAAAACGAAGCCGCCTGTGCCGACCAAAAGGTCCTTGAGAGCGCTCATCGTGGCGCCATCAGCCAGTGCGCAAGTTTCCCGGACAATTTCTGCAAGCGTCCGCTGCCTGTGACCCGCCTCCCGCTCTTTAACGAGAAAACTGTTCTCAAGTATGCGGCAGGCATCGAGATAAAGCGGAATCTTGTGCACCGACGCGATCTCCCGGATAGCTTTGAGATTGGCCAGCGACACCGGATGGCCGCCGCAGGAATTGACACTGAGTTCGACGTAAATGCAGCTGATCTGCTCCGCGCCCTTTTCTCGCACTAGGGCTTCAAGCTTCCGAATATCGATATTTCCTTTGAACGGCTCGTCGCAAAAGAAATCGTGAGCGTCATCGTTAATCACGTCGGCAATCTGCGCTCCAAGCATCTCAATATGGCTGCGCGTCGACGGAAACAACATATTGCCGGCGACGATGGTGCCGGGCTTTACGTTCGCCTTGAGCCAGATTCGTTCCGCCGAGCGCCCCTGGGTCGTCGGCACGAAGTAATCGAAGCCAAAATATCGCTGAATCTCGGCGGCGAGCCGGTTGTAAGCATGGCTTCCTTCCGACGCCAGACCCATGCCGGGCTCTACCACCTGCGCCGCTGACATGACCGCTAGCTGCGCTGTGCTGCGCGCACTCACGCCGCTATCGGTCGATAAATCGATGTAAATGAGTTCCTGGGGAATCAGTTCGGTGTTGTAGTGAGCATTGAGCAATGCGGTGTGCCGCTCCAGCTCTGTGGTTTGCTTTAACGGCCGCACCACCGCTAGTTCATAAGGTACGGAAAACGACGCACCATTCGATTCGCCAGCCATAACGAGAAAATTCCAGGAGAGTCAAATCGCTGGCCAATCCATAACACGAAATCGGCAAGTTTTGGAAGGTTTTTGCGGGCGCTAGACGCCGCCCTCGGCGGCGGGCGTTTGCGGCTGCATCGGACGAGCGTTGAGCATGGTCATGGCGCGGTGCACCATCTTGCGCTCGGTGGCGAATTTGAGCTGTTTCATCGCCTGGTCAATGGCAAACCAGCGGGCATCGTCGGATTCATGATCGTGATCGCGCACATCGCCGCGCACGTAACGCATTAAATAGAAATGCACCCGCTTGTAGATTCGGATCGGCTCATCCGCTTTGGTCTTGTCGCGATAGGAGTAGCGAATATCACCCAGCTTGCGCACCAGTTTGCCTTCGAGACCGGTTTCTTCACGTACCTCGCGCAGGGCTGCCTCCTCGACCCGTTCCCCTTCCTCGACATGCCCCTTGGGCAGGCCCCAACGATTGCGCACGTGTATCAGCGCGACTTCAAACAATTCGCCGCTGCGCCGATAGATCACCCCTCCGGCCGAAACTTCTCTGACCGTGCGGATATTTTCTTCTTGCGGCGGTTTTGCCAACGCCTGCTCGCGCAACCAAGTCAAATAATCCGAGCTGCCCTCGATGATCGGCAAAGCGATGATTTCAGGGACCGAATAGCTGTGCAATTCCTTGACACGCTTCTCCAGCGCCGGGAAAAGCTGCCGCCGGGTCTTGATGATCAACAGTTCTTCATCGTTCTGCTCGACTTTGCCCTGCCAGCGGTACACCGACTGAATCGAGCGCACGCGATTAACGCAAGCCGCCAACTGGTCGCCGACCAAGGCTTGCGCCATGCGATCCGCCTCCTCGCCGGTCCCCACTGTGACATAAACTACGATCAACTCTGACATTACTGGCAATCTTACAACCCGCTTGGATAGTCAGTCAATCTGGCGGCGCCTAAAGGCAGGAATGATCAATGCTGGCCGATGGCCGTTGGCTGCTGCGCGATTGCCGGGAATAGGGGACTTATCGGCTAACGAGTAGATATCCAACGGAAAAGCCAAGAGATTTTGCATAAAACGGCTAGCAAAGACACCATTAAAATTATGCGCTTGAGCTCGCGGACATGTCGGTTGAAGCCCCCCCCTATCTATGTTAGCTAAACAAGTTCGGAGAAATTCCCATGTCAGAAGTAAAAATCGATTTTGCCAAGGGCAATGGCTTGGTGCCAGTGATCGTGCAGGACCATGAAAGCCGTGAAGTGCTGATGGTCGCCTACATGAACGAAGAAGCGTGGCAGAAAACTCAGGAAACCGGCAAAGCCCATTACTACAGCCGGTCCCGCAAAGGTCCATGGTTCAAGGGCGAGGAGTCGGGCAACTTTCAAGAGGTTAAAAACGCCTTCATCGACTGCGATACTGACACGCTGTTGATTCAAGTACACCAAGTCGGCGGTGCGGCATGCCACGAGGGCTACAGGAGCTGTTTTTTCCGCCAGCGCGCCGGATCGGACTGGAAAGTCGTCGCTGAGCGCGTATTCGATCCCAAAGAAGTTTACAAAAAATAGGAACCAGGCTTCACATGGCAGGCGACAAAGAACTCAAGTTGGGCATTCCCAAAGGCAGTCTCGAAGGCATGACCATCGAGCTCTTCAAAAAATCCGGTTGGAAAATCTCGTCATCCAGCAGAAGTTACTTTCCGACAATCGACGATTCCGAGATACGTTGCAGCCTGGCGCGCCCGCAAGAGATGTCGCGTTACGTCGAGATGGGAACTCTTGATGTCGCCATCACTGGTAAGGACTGGACGATCGAAAACAACTCCGACGTCCAAGTCGTGTGCGAGATGGTTTATTCAAAAACTAGCTTTCGTCCAACACGCTGGGTTGTCGCAGTACCCCGAGAGTCGCCGGTCAAGCAAATCGCAGACCTGAGAGGCAAGCGAATCTCCACCGAAATGGTGAACTTCACAAAGCGCTATTTTGCCGAGCGGAACATTGAGGTCGAAGTTGAATTTTCCTGGGGTGCTACTGAAGCAAAAGCCGCCGAGGGACTTGTCGACGCAATCGTCGAAGTAACCGAGACCGGCACGACCATCCGCGCCGCCGGATTGCACATCATTCACGAGTTGATGGAGTCGTGTCCGCAGTTGATCGCCAATAAGTTGGCCTGGCAGGATCCATGGAAGCGGGCCAAGATCGAGCAAATCAAAATGCTCTTACTCGGCGCGCTCTCCGCCGAAAACAAGGTTGGCATCAAACTCAATGTCCCCGAAACCAACCTGGAGAAAGTCGTCGAGTTGATTCCCAGTATCACCGCGCCGACGGTGGCGACGCTCCACCCCTCACCCAACTTGAAAGGTGTCAAGTGGTATTCGGTCGAAAGCGTGCTCGAAGAAACTAAAGTGCGCGATTTGATCCCCAAATTGATCGACGCGGGAGCAGTAGGAATTATCGAGTATCCGCTGAATAAAATTATCTAGGATGTTACGGGCGATTGCGTCTGCTGCGATGGCAGCGCTTCGGACCAGCAGCTATTGCTAGTGGCTTGTCCCTGCTGCCTGGTGCCTGACTCCAGCATTGTCGCGGTGCAGAAAAAAATCCTTCGCAATATCTGGAAAAAGAGCGTAGGTGATCACGTCTTCTTCGCTTTTAGCCATCGCGCCCACTTCGCTACGGGCTTTCTCCAGCCCAGGCTTCAATAGGTCAGCAGGACGGCAGGTGATCGGATCTTTTTTACCGAGCACTTTTTCTCTAATCTCGTCGCCGATTGGTCCCGGAGCTTCGCCGTACAATCCCATGACGTAGTTCCTGGTTTCCATCGCCACCACAGAGTAACGTTTGCCGGTCATGACGTTAAGGGCGGCTTGGGCGCCGACCATTTGGCTGGTCGGCGTCACCAGCGGCGGGTAACCCAAATCCTTGCGCACATGCGGCATCTCGGCAAGCACCGCGTCGAGCTTGTCCTCGGCTTTTTGCTGGCGCAATTGCGCGATCAGGTTGGAGAGCATGCCACCCGGGATCTGGGAGATCAAAACGTCGGGTTTGATTTGGTTGTTGACCGGACTCTCGAATTCACGGTACTGCGGCCGGATGCGATAGAAATACTCGGCGATCCTGGCAAGTTTGCCGAGATCCAATCCGGTATCATGCGGTGTGCCCATCAGTCCGGCGACGATCTGTTCGGTGGCCGGCTGCGAGGTGCCTTGAGAAAATGGCGAAATCGCCGCATCGAGAATGTCCGCACCCGCCTCAATCGCCATCATATAGGTCATCTGCGCCAACCCGGCGGTACAGTGGGAATGCAAATGCAGCGGCAGCGGGATGCGTGACTTAATCTTCTTGATGATCTCGTAAGCCGCGTAGGGCGCCAGCAATCCGCCCATGTCTTTAAGACAAATAATCTGCACACCCATGTCGGCGAGCTTTTCCGCGACGTGCAGAAAATAATCAGGCGAATGCACCGGACTAATGGTGTAGCAAACCGTGCCCTCGACCAGCTTGCCGGTTTTGAGACCTGCTTCGATAGCGGTCTTCATGTTGCGGACATCGTTCATCGCGTCGAAAATGCGAAACACATCGATGCCATTGGCGGCGGCGCGTTGCACGAAGGCTTCGACGATGTCGTCGGGGTAGTTTTTATAACCGACGACATTTTGCCCGCGCAGGAGCATTTGGAAACGGGTTTTCGGCATGGCGGCGCGCAGTTTGCGCAGGCGTTCCCACGGGCACTCCTTCAGGTAGCGCAGTGTCGCATCGAATGTGGCGCCACCCCAGGTTTCGAGCGACCAATAGCCGACATCGTCGAGTGCCGCTGCGATTGGCAGCATATCTTCGGTCGCCATGCGCGTCGCTACCAAACATTGGTGTGCGTCACGCAATACCGTTTCCATGATTTCGATCTTACCCGCCATATACTATGCTCCCTATCTTGCAGGTTTAGTCGTAGAGATCGCTTTGTTTGTCTTCCAAGCGGGATTTTTCTTTGGCATCCATGACATACACGCCATTGACCTGTTTCAGCTTGCTTTGATCGTAAAAATATTCCGACTTGGCCAAGCCATCGTCGAATTCGTACATCTTGATGGCGTCCCAAGGACAGATCTTTTTGTCCAATCGGTCTTCCGATTCTGTGCCGATTAATTGCAGTTGAAACCGTTTAGGCACGGCATCGGCCTCGAGGAGCTTGCGGTTAGCGTCGTAAAACCGGTTGGCGTATTCGTAGAATATCTCCCCGGTTTCCTTGTGCTGCTGAATTTTTGTCAGATCGTCGCTGTAACACATCTGGCATCCGATGCACTTGTCGTTGTCGACGAAGACACGGTAAGGTTTCAAACCGCCACCCGGCAGCTCCTCGTAGAGCAGATTGATGCAGTCATCCACGGGGCAGTGAGCCTCGCAGATCGGCGAGCCGGCGCAGCTCGAACAGTTTTCGTTCATCACCGCCAACAACGCCGTACCTTTGCGCTTTTTTGCTTCAGCCATTCGCTTGCGTCCTCGCTTTCATGAGCTTGACCTTGAGCGCCCAGCCGATCGCTAACAGCAAGAGCGCCCACCAGTAACGGATCATCACAATGCGGCCCCATTCGAGCCAGTAAACGAAATTTCCCGAGCGTGAAATCAAATCGCTCAACGCGCTCTGGGCGCCGGCATACTCCTTGGCCTCACGCAACGCCTGCGACAAACCATAGAGCGCTCCGTCGTCGCGCGGATTAATTTTCAGCGCTTGCTCGAAATCACGCCGCGCTTCGCTCCATCTGCCCAGCTCGGCGAAAATACCGCCCCGTGTCGTCAGTGCGCCGACATTATCGGCCTTTATCTCGAGCGCTTTGTTCAGACTAACGACCGCGGCCTCGAGATCGCCTTGCTTTTTTTGCGCTACCGCCAGATTGACGTGAGCCTCCGGCGAGTTGGGCCGCAACTCAATCACCTTGCGATATTCTTGGATAGCTGCCGCGACATCGCCACGGACTTCTAATTCGACGTAGCCCAACAGAGTCCGTGCATCGACATGATCGCCATTGATGGCGATCGCCCGCTTGATCGATAAGATCGCCCCCTGAGGATCGCGTAGTCGAAGCAGCGACATGCCCAGAAATAGGTGCAGATCAGCATCATTGGGATATCGCCTGAGAAGCTCCTCGAAGGCGGCCTTGGCTTCGGCGGCTTTACCCTGGGCAAGATCCTTACGCGCCTGTTCCCAGCGTTTATCGTTTGCGAATGGGGCGGAGAATTCGGCGGCGAGAGTGAAAGTTATCGCTAAAGCGATTGCGAGGGCAGCGGTTAATCCCGCCAGCCACTTATGCGCCATTTATTTCCACATTTCGTTGGGAATCTCGTCTTCTCTACCTTCCTCGATCAGCTTATCGTTCTTGAAGGCTTCCTTCAGGCCAAGCCAGGTAAAAAAGACCACCAGGATCAACATTGCGACGATAGGAATGTTGTCCGGTTTGGTAAGGATCTCAAGAAAATTATGCAGTCCGCTTGGTTCTTCCATAAAGTTAAACGCTCGTATTTTAAGGATTTTCTAAAAAAATATTAGAAATTTCTCCGGAAGTCAATGTGACAAAATTAAGAAAAGGCCGGCCATTGAGGATTGACGACGTGGGGATTGAAGTTGAACCAATCGCCGTCGAAACCATCGATACTCGATCTATTGGTTAATGCTGCGAATGATGGCCGCGACCATGCTCGGTGTTGCGGAAGATCAGCGATTTGATCACCACCGGCACCGCTTTGGCGTCCGGTAGCTCCTGGCCGATATCGACAAAATCGAAATCCTTGAGATCGATGCCGTCGATCGAGATTATCCCGGCGCCCGGAATCAGTTCGCGCTCGATAATATTGCCCATCAGTTTGGCGATATCGGCGTCGAAGACCAACACCAGCGGCTGACCGTTATCGATATGACCTTTCATGGCTTGAACCAGCCCTTCGGCTAAAGTGCGAATCAAAGGGTACGAAGGTCCCAATTCCCAGCGGATCGCCAACGCCACCGAGCGATCGATATCGTCGGCGTCAAAGCGCTGCAGCGCCCGTTGCACCGCCTCTTTGACCTCGGTCACGCTGATCGATTCCTTTTGCTCGAACTGCGGCGTTACCACTTGCAGGTTGCGCAATGGCAGGAGTTCGGGATGCGATAAATAGATCGTGTTGCCGCTCACCTGGACGGTGTATTGCGAGGCGCCGATGACCGTGGCACGGATCCGCACTTCGGCCGGCCGCAGCGGGATTTTACCGCCCGCTAATTGGTTGGCCTTGGCCCGTACCTTTTTGCCGAGGTAGGCGCCCAGGTCGCCCAAATTGCGCTTTTCATAGCCGTAGATAAACTCCGAGACGCCGCCCGAGAACATCACCGCGTGAATCGGATCTTTGAAGTCGATGTTAGGCGTGAGCAGAAGGTTTTCTACCTCCGCTGACAGCTTGCCGCGCTCCAAGACCTCAAATAGCGAATCGGTGAGTTTTTGCGAGAATTTATCCTTTTGCTCCTCGCTCATGGTAACGCCCAATTTTAGGCCCTCAATGCCGGCCATCTTGGCGAATTTGAGCGCCGTGTCTTCGAGACGGGTGATGACGCCGCTTTCATCCATGGCGATTAGCCGCGCGCCTACCTCGACCGCGCAGGTATCGATCACCCGGCCTTCTTTAACGATGGCGATTTTACTGGTGCCGCCGCCGATGTCGACGTTCATCACGGTGAAATCACCGCCTTCATGATAAGTCATATGTACCGCGCCGGAGCCGTAGGCGGCGAGAATCGACTCCAAATTGTGGCCCGCAGTAGCGCAAATGAATTTACCCGCTTCGGCAGAAAATAACGCTGCAATCGCTTCAGCATTTTTCTTTTTGACCGCTTCACCGGTAACTATGATCGCGCCTGTGTCGATGTCTTCCGGAGTCAAGCCGGCGACCCGATAGGCTTCGTGAATGAAATCACCAAGCTTGTTGGTGTCAATGGTCGTTTTGTCAACGTAAGGAGTGAGAAGTATCGGCGACTCGTGAATGATTTCGCGGTTGACGACGACGAATCGCGAGGACAACGCGACGCCCTGGCGCCGCAGCGTCAATCGGGAAAAAATCAAATGAGAAGTCGACGAGCCGATATCGATGCCGACGGAGTTGAGCGTGATCCGCTCCGACCGCCACATCGGATGGTTTTCATCCATCATCGCTTCTTCATCGTCGAAGTCTTCATCGTGTCCTTCATGCAATTTGAGTTCTTCTTCATTCACCAGATTATCCATGCGCGCTTACGGGTCCTTTCCGATTACTCCCAAAGTCTTTATTTAAGGTATCCGTTTCCCATAACATAAGCGATTTGCCGTTGCCACACACTGAAGTCGTCGAACGGC
>DASSGE010000881.1:0-7747 GCA_035693605.1 Binatia bacterium | reverse complement strand
GTGCGGCGACGTGTGCGGTCAATTCACAGCGGCGTGCGATCGTTCCCGATTATCGCCGAATACACCGGTTTCGCTCCGCGCAAATACTCAGCAATCTCCGATTCGAAAAAGTGTCCGGCGAAGCAACGCGTAAAAGAGCAAGTCTACACTAGATCAACGGACAGGAGCCGCAAATTGATGTGAGCGGGCCTCGCTAGTAGACCGTAAATGATCGCTGATGGCCATCGCCTCGCCTGAGAACGGACAGAAACTAAATTGTTGCGTGTTATTTATACAGCTTGTCGATGTATCCGCTCGATTCGAGCTCTTTCAAAAAACTGATGTCGGTAAACTCGCTCGGTTTGACTTGGCCGGCTTTGGGATTCCTTGCTTTCAACTGATCCAGAAACAGCTGGATGCCCGGTTCGGTGGGGTAGGGCACGCGGCGGGTCAGCTTGACGACGATTTCATTGTAAGCCTCTTCGACAGACTTTTCGTCCTTGATCGCCAGATATTTTTGCAGGATTTTCTGTGCGCCCTTGGCATTGGTCAGGTTGTAATGGCTCCCTTCGACGTAAGCTCTCAAGAAGCGGCGCACGGTATCGGGCCTTCTTTTGATGTAGTCGCGCGTGACGGCGACGCCGTTTTGCTGCCATTCGACGTCGAGCTTGGTAAAATCAAGAAGGGCGCGAAAGCCAAGCTCTTTGGCCTTGAGCGTTTCCGGTGCTTGCAGCAAGGTCGCCTGCAGCGCGTTCCCCTGCATGGCGGCCAAGCGCGCTGGAATATTGCCGGCTTGCACGTAGGTGATTTCAGTTTCCTTGACGCCGAGCTTGTCGAAAACGGTCGTTGCCGCGGCGTGATCGGCGCTACCAATGCGGCTGACTCCGAATTTCTTGCCTCTCAGATCTTCCACTCGCTTGATTTCGTCGGTGACGAAAAGCACGTAAGGAAAGCGATTGGCTCCGCCCGCAACCAGCACAGTCCCGGATCCTTGCAGGTTGCTGGTGACCACGGCGGAAGCTCCGGCGTGGACGATCGGTGTTTCGCCCGAGACTAGGGCGGCGATGGCCAGCGGTGCGCCGACGAGCAGCACCAAGTCGACGTCGAGTCCCTGCTTGGCAAACAGACCCAGATCTTTGGCGGTCCAGATGGTTGCCTGGGTCGGCGCGATCACCGTGTAAGCGACGCGCAATTTTTCCATTGGCGTTTGCGCCCCGGCGTGAGAATGCGCCAGTGAAATTGCCATAAAACTGCAAAGGAGTGAGAGCGGTTTATTCAAGATGCGATTTTTCATAACGAAATGATCTCCATTGATTGGGCTGATTGGCTGTTAAACGCCGACTCGTGGCATTGTTCATCGGTAACCCCAATTGGTAAGTTTATAAAGGGTCACGCAGCCGAGCGCCACGGGGTCAGGCGCCGGTCGAGATATTGAATCAGCGCCAACAAGACAACGGCGAGCAAGACGATGGTCAAGATCGTCGCGAACAGCGCCGGGGAATTGAACGACGCGCCGAAGGTCATCAACATGGCGCCGAAACCGACCACGGCGAGGATCAATTCGCTGGTGACCATCCCCAATACCGCGCGTCCCATGCCGAGACGGATTCCCGCCATGATCATCGGCAGGGCGGCGGGCAGGATGATTTTTATGAACAGTTCGCTTTCTTTGGCGCCAAAGGATGTAGCCATTTCGGTCAGCGTCGGATCGACGTTGCGCACGCCGGCGGTAGTATTGATGGCAATAATAACGAAGGCAAAAAGGAAGACGATCCATACCCGTGAGTGCAGCCCGAGGCCGAAGGCGATGACCAGAAAGGGGATAAAGGAAATCATCGGCACCGTAAGCAGCGCGGTCATGTAAATATCTAGGAATGATTCGAGCCGGCGGTAGCGTCCCATGAGTAACCCCAATGGAACGCCGAACAGCACGGAAAGCGCGAAGCCGATGGTAAGAGCTTGCAGGCTGACGGCTAGAGCTTGGAAGAGCTGGCCGCTGAGCAGTAAGTCAAACCATGCACTCATTACTTTGGAGACCGGCGGCAGCAAGCGGGCGTTGCCGGTGCGGCCAGCGATTTCCCAGGCTGATACGAGCGTTATGAGCGAGAGGACTCTCAGAGTATTGGGTTTCATGCTGGCGGCGCCAGAGCGAGGGAGGGATTGAACCCCTCCCGACGATTGAATGTACGCGATCAGCGTCTCCCGGCGGCTATTTCCGGCCGATCTTTTTGAGCACGCGATCGAGGGGGCCGGTGTCGAACGACTGCGAGAAGGTCACCGCCCCCTTTTTTACCAGGCCGGCATCCTCAAAAAATTTGATGCTGGCTTCGCCGCGGTCTTTGCCGGCACCGCCATTGATGTCCCAGATACGCAGATCTTTATAACTGGCGGCGATAGCATCGATCAATTCTGGTTTAGTTTCCGGCAGCAGCCTTAGCGCATTTTCGCGCACCGACGCGGGCCGTTCTTCAGCACTACGGTGGGATCGCAAGATTGCTTCGATCACGCTATCGACGGTGCTGGCTTCTTTCAGCAGATAGTCAGCGCGTGAGAAGTACATGGAGCCGATCAGCTGCGGGAAAATTTTCGCGTAGGAGATCAAGACGTGAAACTGTCCGGGCTTGGCGTTCAAGATATTCAGCACGTCGACGATCTCCGCCGGCGTGGCGTCAAGTTGGCCGCGCATGAGCGCTTCGGCGCGCACATCCGAACCCGGAATAATCAACCAGTTGGGTGTGATCTTGTAGTGCTGCGCCATCCACTTGACCAGCGCCTCGGTGACGGTGATGGGCGCGTGGTAGCCGACCCGCTTGCCGTCGAGCTGCTTGGGGTCCTTAAGCGATACCGGCGTCACCAGCTGCCACTCGTTGCGCACCTGCTCGCCAATCACTCTAACATTCATGCCACTTTCGACCGCTTTTACGACGGCGATGCCGGCAGCGGAACCAACGTCGGCTTCGCCGGCGACAACCGCTTGAACGGCAAGATCGGTTCTCGGAAAAAACGTCGGCACCACTTCAATGCCCTGTTTTTTGAGTTGCTCCCAGGCGAGCAGTGACGGCACATCGCCCATGTCCGCCGACGACGGATAGGCGAAGCGGACTTTTTTCTGGGCTTGTGCCGGTCCGGCAAACGTCAGTCCGACGGCGAGCCCGGCTGCTAAGGCAGAAAATCTTATGAACGACCTGGCCATGGCAATCCCCTCCTAATCTAATTGACTATTCGACAGCTACTTCTACTTTCCATCCGGTGAGACGTCGATCGAGCATTTGCACCAGTTTCATGGCGATCATGGCGACAATCAAAATTGTCAAAATCACGGCGAACAGCGCATCGGTGGCAAACGCAGAGCCGTATTGCATAATCATTGCACCGATGCCGGTGAGCGTCAGTAACATCTCCGCCGTGACGATGCCCTTGACCGCGCGCCCCATGGCGAGGCGAACGCCGGCCATGATCGCCGGCATGGCGGCGGGGAGAATGATTTTGACAAATGTTTCCTTTTCCTTGGCGCCGAAAGAGCGCGCCATTTCAAGCAAGACGTTGTCGACCTGTTTGACACCGGTCATGGTGTTGATAATCACGACGAAGACAGCGAAGAGAAACACGACAGCGATGCGCGATTGGACGCCGAGGCCGAACCACAGGATCAGCACCGGCACGAAAGCAGTCGTCGGCGCCGACATCAAGGAATTGACGTAAAGGTCGAGGAAGTGTTCGACGGTGCGGAAGCGGCCCATGAGCAGACCGACAACAATGCCGACCAAAACAGCCAGCATAAAGCCAATGACCATGGTCCATAGGGTGGCGGCGAGATTGGGCAAGAGCTTGCCGCCGAGCAATAGTTTGTACCACGCCGCGCCGATCTTTGTCAGCGGCGGGATCAGCATCGAGTCCGCCAGGCGGCCGGCAATTTCCCAAACCGCGGCGAGCGAGAGAATCGAGAGGACGTTCGCGCTGAAAGGGTTACTCAATTGCATGACCCCTCATCCTCGCCTTCTCCGCACCGGAGAATGGACCGGAAACTGCGCTCATTTTCAGCTGGGATCGATGTTGACATGGCAGCAACTTGCTGGTCAGTGGCCGTTCTCCATCGTTTTCTTGAGGCTATCCCAAATATAGTTTGTCAATTCGACGAACTTGGGGTCGCGCCGGACATCTTCGGCGACGCGCGGCCGGTCGAGGGGGACATCGAGGACTTCGGCGACTCGGCCGGGACGCGGCGTCATGACGACGACCCGGTCGGAAAGATAAACCGCTTCGTCCATGCTGTGAGTGATGAAGATCACGGTCTTGCGCTCGCGCTGCCAGAGCTCGAGCAATTCTTCTTGCAACAGCTGCCGGGTCTGGGCATCGACGGCGCCGAAGGGTTCGTCCATCAACAGGATCGACGGGTTGACGGCCAGGGCGCGCGCGAGCCCGGCGCGTTGCTGCATGCCGCCTGAGAGTTCGTGCGGATAATGATTTTCGAAATCGCTCAGACCGACGCGCTTTAGACAATCGCGAGCGATCTCGGTTCGTTGCTGGGCGCTGAACTGGCGCAGTTCCAAACTGAACTCGACATTGGCCAACACGGTGCGCCACGGCAGCAACGCGAAGGTTTGAAACACCACCGCGCGATCCGGTCCGGGAGCGATGATTTGCTTGCCGTTAATCGAGATATTGCCGCTGTCGTAGGGAATCAGGCCGTCGATAATTTTGAGCAGCGTCGTTTTGCCGCAGCCGCTCGGACCTATGATGCTCAAAAACTCATTGGCGCGGACCGAAAGAGTCACTTCCGCCAGTGCCTTCACCTCGGAGGTGCGATCCTTGACAGTCTTGTGAAAGCTTTTCGAGACTCGCTCGATTTCTACCATCGGTTCTCGCTTAACGGCTCGCGTTCAAATAGTTGCAAACGTTATCGGACGCTGAACATCCGAAGACGGCTTGAACGTCTTGAACGATTCGAGTGGCTTAAACCTCTTCATGTGAATTATTTTCCCGTGATCGCCCGATCATCCTTGCCCGGCTCGTACGGCCGCGTGTCCCGGTTCAGATCGACCTGATTAAGCACCGCGTCGGGGGCCTGCGCCTCCTTGGGAAAGTCATAGGGCGGTAGCGGTTTGGTCGCGTCAAAAATGAGTTTCGTTTCCATCGGCCCGCGCTCCAGACGGTTGTAACCGTAGGCGGTGGGGTTTAAGTGCGAGCCGATGATGTTCGGAATGATCACTAGATCACGGTCGGCTTGAAAGCGCATCGCCAGCGCCCACAGCACTTGGTTCTCATTGAACACGTCAACGTCGTCGTCAACGACAATGACGTGCTTGATATTCGGATCGGTGACGATGGCGCCCAACGCGGCCTGTTTGGGATCGCCTTCAGCGCGCTTTTTAACCGAGATATAGCAGTGCGAGCGGGCGGCGCCGGAGATCGGCAGGTTGACCGCAGTAGTGCTGGGCACGACTTCTTGCACCCGTTTGAGCAGGCTGCCGAGCCGTGGCGCGGCGCCGATAATGTTGTGTTCAATATGAGCGCTGTGAATGCTCTGGTAGATCGGGTTCTTCTTCATCGTGATGGCGCTGACTTGAATATAGGGCTGCTCGCCTTCCTTATAATAATAATGCGGCCATTCGCCGAAAGGTCCTTCGTACTGGCGCTTCTTGGGCGGCACGACGCCTTCGATAATAATTTCGCAGTGGGCCGGCACCATGAGGTCGACAGTTTCGGCTTTCACGACTTCCAAAGGTTCACCGAGGAACGCGCCGGCGATTTCCAGCTCGGAACCAACCCCGGCTTGCTTGCTGACCGCAGCCATGTTGAGTGCCGGATGATGGCCGATGCACAGTGCGACTTCCATGGGCTCGTTGTGATCTTCGTATTCGGCGCGCACATAGTTGGCGTGGTTCGCCGGATTGACCATCAATCCGAGCTGCCGCTTGCCCTGTTTTTGGTGGCGATAGATACCGACGTTGACTGCGCCGCTGCCCCGTTCTTTGCAAATCATCGCCGCGGCGTTGACATAGGCGCCGGCGTCGCCTTCGTTGTGGGTCAAGACCGGCAGCAGGTCCAAATCAGCTTGCTCGCCTTTCAAGATCACTTCCTTGCACGGTGCATCTTTGGCGGCGATCACTTTGACCGGCAGCGGTTGGTGCTCGCGATGGGCGAGGTCGCGGACCATCTGCGGCACATTGGGTGAACCGAGCGCCAGGGCCAAGCGCTCATAGGTAGCGCCGAGATTGACGATCGCCGGAATTTTGGAACCTTTGACGTTTTTGAAAAATACCAAGGGGAATTTATTCTCCCGCTCAAATTTTTCGACGATGGCGGTGACTTCGTAAACCGGATCGATTTCCTTATCGACAACGACGACGTCCTTGGGCCGTTTCTCCAACAACTCATCGAGATAGCTGCGCAGATCTTTTGACATAGCGGCGGACCTCACCTTTATGGATTTGACGACTAGCGAACTCGTGCCGGGCTCCGGCGAGTCCGCTCATTCACCTATGCTCGCAATTTTCGATTCCTGTCAAGGCAATGTTGCCTTGACACATAGAGGCGGTTCTTCTAACACAAGTCCATGCGCAACTTGCCGGTAAAATGGGGCATCAGTCTGCCCAATCGAGGCGCGCTGTTTGGTCTCACCGACGTCGAAGAGCTCATTCACACGGCCATCTTGGCTGAGCGCTCCGGTGTATTCGAGTCGGTGTGGTTTGGCGATAGCTTGATTCACAAGCCAAGGCTTGAAGCAATTACCATGCTAGCAGCGGTGGCGACGCATACAAAAAAGGTTCGTCTCGGCACGATCTGCATGGCGTCGTTCCCGGTGCGTCATCCGGTTTTGTTGGCGATTCAATGGGCGTCCTTGGACCAGCTCTCGCAGGGCCGCTCGCTGCTCGGTGTCTGTATTGGCGGCGGACATGAAGGCGAACTGCGCGCGTTTGGAATTAAGAAAGAAGAACGGGTTGGCCGTATGCGGGAGGGAATCGAGCTGTTAAGACAGATCTGGAGCGACCAGAACACATCGTTTCACGGCAAATATTACACTCTCGAGGACTACAACATCGTGCCCAAGCCGGTGCAAAAGCCGCCGCCGATCTGGATCGCGGTGAGTCCCGACCGCGAGCAGGTGGGCGACCGAATTGTTGATCGGGCCATGCGCCGGGTCGGGTTGCTCGCCGATGGCTACATTACCATGGGCGTAACTGCCGCAGAACTGGGCAAGCGGCTAACAGTAATTGAGCAGACGGCGCAGGAGATCGACAAAGATTTATCCAACTTTGAAGTGGCCATTCACGGGATGGTCAACATCAATGACGACAAAGAAATTGCTTACCGCCAATCGAAGGACTACTTCAATCATTACTACGGCCCGACCTATCCGCCGGAGAGTCTGATTAAAGTCTGGCTCGCCCACGGTGCGCCGAAGGATTGCGCGCAGCTAATTCAACAATGGATCGATATGGGGATCACGACGCCGGTGCTCCGCTTTACCTCGAACGACCAACCGGGACAGGTGAAGCGGTTTGTCGAGGAAGTTTTGCCGCTACTTAGGTTGAACGGACGGCGCGAGGGTTGAGATGACTGGAGTGATGGAGTAGTGGAGTGATGGAATGTTAGTTGGAGTCGGAATCCATCACGCCAAACTAGTTTTTTGAGGGCATTCTATGTTTGAAGATCTCAGAGATTTTCTCGCGCACCTGGAAGACTTGGGCCAATTGAAACTGGTCAAAGACGAGGTCAGCGTCAAGTACGAGATCGCCGCCGGCATGCGCAAGACCTCCGATATCGA
>DASSGE010000880.1:0-6828 GCA_035693605.1 Binatia bacterium | reverse complement strand
GTAGGGTTTACAGAGAAACCCGAAGTAGCACTTGCTCGCAAAGTTTCCACAACGATTTCATCAAACTACGGTCTCCAGCCGCTCGACTTTAACTGCTCCCTCGCGTTGCGCAAGAAACGAAAATCGAAATAGTCCGCGGTGCGAAAATCCTTTTTTACGCCCGCACTGCGCTGGGCATCGTCGATCACGGCTTGTAGAACTTTCTCATCAACCATTCCGTCCCGAGTCATCACTTTCACGCTGGCGTCGTAGATGGCGCTGACGGCGTCTCTATCCTTGGTTTTTAAGAATTGCATCATATAGTTGATCGACGGTTCACGCCGCGTTGTGAAAAAGAGATAGCCTTTGAGCGCGCCGGTCATAAAGCGGGCGATCTTATCCGGCGCGTGCTTGATGCGATCCGCTGAAGTGACGATTCCGCCGCTCAGATATTCGCTGACGTAGTCCTCCGCCGCCGCTAATTTGTAAAAGCCCTCTCTCTGCGCGCGATAACTATTCGCAGCGTCCAAGAGCGTCGCCTGGATCACTTTGCCTTTGAGCGAGATGAAGCGCGTGTCGTTGCCGCCCATGACCATCAAATTCACGTCTTTCGCCGGGTCCAAGTTATTGCGCCGCAGCATTTCACGCGTAACCACGGCGACCGTGCCGCCGATGGAAAGAATGCCGACGGCCGCGCCTTTCAACTGCGCAAAGGTCTTGATCTGCGGCTGCGAGATAAAATCCCAGTCCGGCTTCTCGTCGACGACCATGAGAAGCTTCAGCGGCAGCCCGCGCACCGCCGCGTTCAAACCACTGAACCCCTGGGTAAAGAAGTCGACTTCACCGACCGCGGTGATCTTGGCGGCGAGTTCGCCGCGGATGTTGAGAATCTCGACGTTGAGTCCTTCGTTTCTGAAATAACCTTCCTTTTGGGCGACCTGGAGATAGAGTATCGACGGCGAGGTCAGCGAAGCGCTGGCGACGCGAACATTATCCGCCGCGTGAATCAATTCGGGAACGAAAACGAAGAGATTGGCCACAAAGAACGCAACGTAGACTAAAAAACTCTTCGTGATCCTCGCGTCCTTCGTGACGAACATGATTCTGAATCCAATGCCGATATCAACCCATACTCCAACCCTCCACTCTCTGACAAGACCTTTGGCGGCGCGAAGTTTTCCTGCTAAGTAAGAGCTGATCGATCACAGCATCAAAGATTGGAAGGGTCCATATCTATGACATCATCAAAATTAGCGATCAGGCTTCTTGTCGGAATGCTTTTTGCGGCCTTTGCGCTCTCAGCGGCTAATCCTCCGCAGGCCACTGCCGCAACAACGATCCGCGTCGGCTACCCGCAATTGAACGGCGGCCAGACGCCGCTGTGGAACATCGCCGACAGCAAGATCGACCAGAAATACAACCTTGACATCAAGCCCGTCTATATCCCCGGCGGCGTGCGCTTGACCCAATCGATGCTGTCCGGCGCGGTCGATATCGCCATGACCGGCGGTGCAGCCGTCAACGCCATGTTGAGCGGCGCCGAATTCATTTACGTCGGCATGCCGGTGGCGACCTATGCGTTTTCTTTGTACGCCCGCCCAGAGATCAAGGAAGTGCCGGACTTGCGCGGCAAAGTGCTCGGCGTTATCACCAAAGGCGCGTCCTCAGACCATGCTGCCATCGCGCTCTTGAGACAATATAAAATGACCCAGCAGGATATGAAGGTGCTCTATTTTTCGCGCCAGGAAGACGCTCTGGCGGCGTTGAATCAAGGCATCGTCCAAGCCGCTGTGCACTCGGCGCCGACAACGTTGATGGCGCGCCGCTTGGGTTTCAAGGAACTGGTCAACATCGGCGCGCTCAAGCTGCCCTATCCGTTCATGGGATTGGCCGTGCGCCGGTCGGCAATCCAGCAATCTCCGGATATCGTGCGAGGGTTCGCGAAAGCGATGGTGGCCGGCCTGCGCATGTCGATCGAGCAGCCGGAAATTTCCAAGCGCGCCATCGGCAAATACCTAGCGTCAAAAGATCAAGAAATTATCGACGAAGCCTACCGCAGTTTTGCTCCGCTGTTTCCACGCGTGCCATACGTCACCGACGACGCTATCCGAGCGGCGCTTTCTGTGACCGATCACCCCAAAGCCGCCGGCGCCAATCCCAGGGATTTCTACGACAACCGCTTTCTGCAGGAGTTGGAGAGTTCCGGCTTCGTCAAGGATCTTTACGCCGGTAAATGAGTGAGCCATTGTTGCTCGCAAATGACGCAATCAGCTTAGCCGCGTCATCGCCGCTTTGACACTGGAACGCATGCGTTCCAAAGAGCGCGACAATTCGCCGAACTCGCCCGGATCGTGCGTGCCGCTGAGTGGTATATCGAGTTCACCTCGACTGATGTGAGAAGCAATACGCACGAGCTTTACTATCGGCCGGTTAATCTGCCAGACGAGATAAATCGAGCAGATCACCCCACCGGCGATAACTGCCAATATCGAAAATATCACAGGGGTAATTGCGCGGCGAATTTCGGCGTCGACCTCTTCCGCCCAAAGCCCGACACGCACCGCACCGGCTTGCCCATCGAGCAGCGGCACAGCGGTCTCATAGACAGTGCGCCCGCCAAACGTGAGTGTCCGCCGCTGTGTCTGGCGCGGCGGCTGGCGATCTAATAAAGGCTGTAATTCATCGGGGAGGGTCGCTACACTGTGCGCCGCGACCGCCCCTTGGCGATCTTCGACAATGATGTAGGCCGTCGCCGCCGTACCGGCAGATTTGCGAACTAACGCGTCGAGGTCGGCGGTTTTCTTCGCTACGACAAAACCCGCCGCCGCATCGCTAACGTTTACAGCCAAGACCGTAGCACGCTGGAGCTGATGTTCGCGCAAGGAACTAGTCAGACTAAAATAAACTACCGTAAGTGTGCAAAAGCCAAACAGCGCCGCCGTACCGGTAAACGCCAGTAACATTTTACCGCCCAGGCCGCGACCAAGCACGCCCCAGTGTTTGGCCATGCGAGGCGCGGCCCGTTGCGGCAATCCAGGGTCCGGCAGTCGGGCAAGTTTTCTATGCCGGATGACAACGATTGTCGATACGATGGCGCGTAGAATAAGTAGAACACCGATGAGCGTGAGCGCGCTGTATAGAATCAATTCAATGTTAATTCCAGCCGTGCCTTCGCGAAACATTTCCATCCAACCGCTGGATTGACCGGTAGGCGGCAAAGCCGCCGGCAAATCGGCGAGACTGACCGATCCGCTGTTCCGCCCGAGGAGAAAATGCACGGCGATAGCGATCACACTCCCTGCCAGAATAACCAGCCAGAGGATTATGGTGAACGGGCTTAACATAAACTAGCGATCGATTCTCTATCGAAGCTCTTCTCGACGGTCAACTTTTCTCAAAAATATCGTTGGATTTCAAACCTATGCAAGTGGTCGGTTGCCGCTCGGTCGAGCCTCGAACGGTCGCGCTTTTAACGACTACAATGACCGCTCCCGCCGGTCCGCGGGAGTCGTCGTCGCCGTGGGTTCTGTACCGATGCGGGCGAGCACTGCGCGCAAACTCGACCTCATACGTTCCAGCGAGCGAGCCAGCTCTCCCAGTTCGTCGTCCCGTTTGGTAGCCAGCGTAGCCGAGAAATCCCCTTTGCTAATGCGCGTCGACTGTTCGACCAGCTCCAGCAGCGGTCGATGCAAGTCCTGCAACAAAACGATGAACGCCGCAGCCGCGCACAGCACCAGCGTGAGGATCGCAAGTAGGATCGGACCCACAAACGACAAGGTTTCGGTCACCAATGAGTCCTGCCAGATTCCCAGATGGACGACAAATCGATTATTCACGCCGCTGCGCTGGGCGAAGTCATAGACCATCTCGTTTCGGTAGGCCAGCAATGTCTCGCCCGTCATTAGCCGCGGCTCCAGCGACGGCCGGCGAATCAAATGGTTTGGTAAATCTTTGGGGGCATGGGCGACCAGTTTGCCGTCGCCATCTTCGACGTAGGCGTAGGCGACGGCCGGCCGCGTCGTTGCCTTATCCAGTTCGTCCCGCAAACCCTGCAACCGCTGCCCATCGACATGCCATACGGCCCTGGCATTGACCGCCATCGCGGTAATCGCCGCGCGTGCTTTGGCGCTCCGTCCCACCGCACTCTTTAAATAGCTGTAAGCGAATGAAGCGCCCGCAGCCGCGACGAAAAGGCTGATCGCGAGAAATCCCAAGATCAACTTGCTTCGTAGAGAATTTAATCGAAAGGCTTGCGGCGACCAGGATAACTGCGGCACGTCCGCCATCGGTTCACTATTCGGACTATTATCACCGGTGACCGGTAGTTCCCAAATCGGCGCATCCGCGTCTGGAGTGACCTGGCGCATCGCCCTTCGGGCGCCGGCAAGTATTCGCCATAGGATTGCGACGGCGGCAACTGCAAACGCCAACGGCACGGGGGGATAGCGATCGAAAAAACTACTCACCGCCGCAGACGGTGTAAGGATCGCGACCATGATTGCCATGGGTTGGCCCAACATCCCGAGTAGACTCGAACTTCCACCGCCGAAAACGACGTGCTGCAAGAGCACCAGGCAAAGTATGACGGCGATGGCCGTCGGTCCAACTAATCTTCTTTTCATGAGCAATTTTCTACTCAGCGATGCGCCATCGGCCTTCGTTCAGTCGCAGAACATTGCGCGCACCGCAGCCGATTGCGAAGCTCTTTCATTCGTAGCCGACTCTAAGACTTCTCGATTAGTAGCCAAAGGCATGGACGCCAGCCGAAGGCGCCGGAAATCGCCTGGCAGATTCTAACACTGCCCATAGCAAACCACCGGCCAAATTGGCAGCGATCCAGCGGCTATTATTTTTGCATCGACGCGAGCGCCTGTTCCACCAACCGGCGCCGCAGCTTCTTTTCGTCCTCTTTCGATACCTTGGCATCGCCAACGACATGGACGATACCATTGCCGAGCACCAGCCGGTTGGCGCCAACCATTTTCGCCACAGGCAGCGCCGCGGTGATCTGCACCGTCGGGATGCCAGCCTTTTCCAGTTCCGTTGTGATCGCAGCGCCGCTGCGAGTGCTGGTCCCTCAAGTCGAAGTTAGTATGATGGCATCGACGCCCAGTTCCTTGGCCTTCGCCGCCATCTCTCGTCCCATGCGCCGAGTGTTCGACAGCGGATTAGACAGTCCCGATGTAGAAATAAACTCTTCGTGTAACTCACCGATGATGCCCTCCCGTTCAAGCTCGCGCATGACATCCAGCGGTACCAGCCGGTCTGGATCCTGGCGCACGAACTGCGGATCGTAGCCGCCATGGGAGATTTCGTAGTCTGCGCCGTTTAGATCCTGGCAATTCTTAATGCTGTAAATGCCCCAGCGGGTCGCCGCCGAACCCTGGATCTTGTCGGGGTTGCCTTTCGGCACCAACCCGCCGTCTGTAACCAGCATCACTTTGGCTTTGGTCAAGTCGGCGATCGCCGGCGGTTTGGGCACCGGCGCGAACGCCGTCAGACTCATTTCGGTCTCGAAGGGCTCGCCGCGCACTTTCTTGAGCACCATATCGACCAAGCGCTGTCCCGAGGACCGCTCGACAAATTCATCGCGAATCAATCCGCGCGCGAGATAGCCCTCGTTCTTGGGGCTGCCGACGATCTCATGGCGCATGAGTTTCTGTGCCAGAGCAGCCATGCGCGCCAAAACGTCGCGCATCCTAGCGGCATTATCGCCGGAGTCGACGATGTATATGAACTCCCGGTAAAGATCGGCGCCGGGATTTTCCGCCGCCATGGCGGTAATGACCGGGATCTTCAATTTTGACTGGACCGCTACGCACAGCGAGCCCGCAGCAATACCGTAACGCCCCGCTAGAAAGCATGGCCCGGCAACGAAAAAATCGGCGTCGACCGCGCGGACTTTTTCCAGCACCTCAGCCGTCAGCGCCTCCTGGTTCTCCACGGCGTAGTTATCGCCACAGACGAGCGTCGTCACAACTCGGCAGTCGCTGCCAAAGAGCTGTTCGAGCAGCTTGCCCGGCCCCACCGCACCGTCGCGCGACTCGAGCCCCATACCAGCCACGTCTTCACCGCCGAGTCCACCGAAAAATTGATTGAGGTAATGGACGACACGCATAGAAAACCTCCTAGTAGGCATGAGGCGCCAGGCTTGAGGCGTGAGTTTGGATTCCGGATTTACTCAAGCCGCGGCTCATGCCTCACGCCCTCTTAATAAACTATCGAGCGCAGTTTCGACGCACCCTGCTGGTTGGCGACACCGACAACATTGAGCGATTCGATTTCAAAAGGGCCGGCGAGCAACTCTGCCAAACCGCCGTTCGCAGCGATCACGCGTTCGACCCGCGGCAGTTTCCATCGGGTGTCGTTGCCGCCGATGCAAACAATGGCGTCAACCTCGGGGAAGTTAAACAACAGCGCGGACTCAAGTCGATGGTCACGCGCGAGATCGGTAACCTGCACGGCGGTTTTTATGCCCATTACTTCGAGCAAGCGCGCGGTCTCAGACAAATCCGTGTGCGGCACGCCGCCGCCGAACTTGGTCAGCACCGCGGCATCGGCGCGCAGCGCCCATTTAGTCAGATTGGCCGTGAAACGCGTGTTGCGCTCGCGATCGAAATTGTTCGCCGACGCAACGGTCGCCACCGTGCCGGCGAAATTTATTTCCGCCGCGCGATGACGCCCATAGAGTTCGAGAATCACCGGATGGTTTTGATAGAAGTAAGTTTCCGCGCCGCCGATTGAAGCGTGATACGAAGGCACCAAAGCACCGTCGAGCCACTCATTAGGATGCAATAACGTAGGCAGCATGCCGTCGGTATCGGCACCGTAAATAATATGTTCGTCGGC
>DASSGE010000879.1:0-14114 GCA_035693605.1 Binatia bacterium | reverse complement strand
GCTCGATTCCAGGACGCAAGTTCGGCGGGGGATGGCGGTTTAGCCGAACCGATATTCTGGCTATGGTATCGCCTACGGGTCAACCGCCGGCGCCGCGTCAGTTGCACACCGAAGAGCGCTAGTTCACAGCAGTAAAGTTGCATTAAAGCCCTTCCGATCGAGTCGTGCCGACTCTGACGGGAGGGCTTTTTGTTTCGGCACATTGTCTGGGTCCATTCGAAGCGGTTTGCCGAAATAAGTTTCGATCTTTGATTTAAATGTCATTATCGGGAATTTAAGCAATTCAGAAGCTTGGCCTTGGGGAGAACTCTCCTCCGTTGTGCTCACCGTGTTTTTTCTCCAGTCGTTGACCTATTTCCGGCAAATATCGCACCGGCTTGCTTCCATTGCGCTGAGCAGTTAGGAAGATTGGATCAATCTGTTTCAAAAGGATGAATCCATGAGTGGGGCACTGGCTGGGATAAAAGTTATCGAGGCGGCTAGTTATGTAACCGGCCCGTTTGCGTCGCAACTACTGGCCGACCTGGGGGCAGAGGTGATCAAAGTCGAGGAGCCCAAGCGCGGCGATCCGTTTCGTGGTTGGGGCGAGCGCAATTATTCGGCGACCTTTTGCAGTCTCAACCGCAATAAAAAAAGCGTCACGGTGGATTTCCGCACCGATGAAGGGCGTGACGTCCTGATCAAACTGCTGACCGGTGCCGATGTATTTATTCAAAACTTTCGTCCGGGTGTCTTGGACAAGCGCGGTTTGGGATATGATGATATCAAAAAGTTAAACTCGAAAATCGTCTACTGTTCGATCTCGGGTTTCGGTCCCAAAGGACCCTATCGCGACATGCCGGGCTATGACACTATTGGCCAAGCGCGCAGCGGTCTGTTGAGCCTGCTGACCGATCCGGGCAAGCCACAGGGCATGGGAATTTCATTTTCCGATCATTTGACTGGTATGTATGCCTGCTATGGCGTCTTGGGCGCGTTAATGAACCGCATGCTGTCCGGCCAGGGGCAGCATGTCGAGACGTCCCTCTTGCGCGCCTCGGTGTCATTTGTCAGCGAGAACGCGGCGCGCTATTTCGAGACTGGCCATGTGCCGCGGCGCAAGCACCGCACGACCACGGCCGGCGTGTTCGCCTTCGAGGACCAGGACGGATTAGCGTTTGTGTTGCACATGTCGTCGCCGGACAAATTCTGGTTGGGGCTATTCGATGTCGTCGGAAGACCGGAATGGGCGCAAGATCCGCGGTTTAATAATCGCAAAGCGCGGGTGGAAAACTACGATGCGCTGAACCAGCAGCTGGCGCCAATCTTTCGCGCCGGCAAGCGGGAAGATTGGCTGCATAAGCTGATTGCTAAAGACGTGCCGGCGGCGCCGATCAATACCCTGGATGAAGTTTTTGCCGATCCGCAGGTCAAATCTTATGGCTTCCCGCTCGAAGTCGAGCATCCGCAAATGGGGAAAATGCAGCTCATCGGCAACGCCGTCGACATGAGCCGGACACCTCCGACCATCGACCGTCCGCCGCCGGTGCTGGGCGAGCAGACCGACGAGGTGCTCAGCGCCCTGGGTTTGAATGCACGGGAGATCGCCGATTTGCGCGGTAAGGGCGCGATCTGAAGATAATGGACATGATGGCGCCTGGCGTGTTTGGAGTGCCGGGCGATTTGGAACCTTTACTCCATCGCTCCACTCGGTGATTCGCTATGCGAGATCCTAGTCTGCTTCCACTCTCTCATGACCATCACCATGGTCTCGCGTTGGCATTACGCTGCCGCAAGCAGGCGCTTGGGCAAATCAAGCCGATGGGCCCCGAAGGGGTGCGCGAGCGGGCTCAAGAAGTACTGGAATTTTACCGTGCCAACCTGTTGGCCCATTTCAAAGCTGAAGAAGAGGTTTTATTCCCGCTGATGCGCGAACAGGTGGCCGGCTGTGGTGACATGCTCGACCAGCTGGTGCGCGATCATCAACAGCTACACCGCGCCATGCCGCAGCTCGAAGCCGGCGTCGGCTTGGCAAAGTTAATTTTTGACCTGGGCGATTTGCTCGAACGCCATATTCGCAAGGAAGAGCGCGAGCTTTTCCCGCTCTTCGAAGCTCATGTGGACGCAAAAAAAGCGGACGAGGTAGGCGTAAGGATGAAAGAACTGCTCGGGACTAAATTTTAAACACAATTGAAACTAGTCGGCACTCTTACAGCGACTCTGCCCTATCCTTAGTCCATTAATTTCAACAAAACATGGCGTCGATTTTTCGTGTGCGGTCGCACCTGGCTCGGCCAACGGCCATCCTCGATGGCTTTGTCCCAGGCCGGGCTGGTAAGCACATCAGGGCTTTCCAGTTCGTAAATTGCCGTGTAGGCCGGTTCATTAGGGATCTCGATGGTCTTACGTTCGCCGCCAATATTCATAGTAAGCGTGCCGCGTTTATAGCGTGAAACCCCGAGGACACCGGGGACTTTGAGCAGATTGGGCACGTGCTCTTTATCGTAGACTTCATTGAATATCGCATCGTGTTCCGCATCGACATCCATGCTGGCAATCATTAAATATTTTGCTTTACCTGCCATGATAGTTCTCCTCGTGCCGCCGTTTTGAAAAGTTGGGTTAATTCGATTCAGGGGACGGGTTCACCGGACACGCTCAGCGGCTGTCTTCTCCTTGCTTTACGTACTACATGCCGAGGAAGCTACCGAGCTCCGGCGCCGGCGATTTGATTTCGACGACGATCGATTCTTCGATTCCCTCAACCCCGTGCGGTACTCCCTTGGGGTGGCGGCAGACGTCACCCGGACCGAGAATGAACTCTTCCTTACCCACGGTCATTTTAACTTTGCCCTTGACCACGTAGGCAAGCGATTCATGGGTATGCACGTGCAGAGGTGCACCGACTCCCGGAGTGTAGTGGATCTCCAGGAAAGTCATTTCATCCCCTGTGATCAGCGGTTTAACGAACAAGTCACCACCGTACATCGGCTTGCCTTCGATGGCCTTGACGGTGATCGCTTTGACATCGGCATTCTTAGCGAGAATCATGGAATCTCCTTGGATTGGGGTGTTGGCGCGTGATTTCGGAATGGGCGGATTCTAACGATGGCGCGAATTCAAGTCAATGTGACCGAGTCCCGACCATTACCTGCTCGCCTTTCCCGGCCTTCCCTGATAGGTGAAAAACACCAGGATCTGTCCCGGAGGAAATTATGTTGGTGCAAGCTTTAGATCATTTCGTCGTGCCGGTTAACGACATAGTTGTTGCGGAGGATTTTTATGTCCAGGTGTTCGGCGGCAAAATTCTCAAGCGCAACGGCCTGAACGTTAAAACGCAAGTCCTCGGAGCCCATACTTTCATGGATATTGCCGGCAAGCGCATTGGCGTTTACCTGCAAAAAGAAGAACGCGGCCAAGCCATTACGCCGCGCGGTACGCCGACCTATTCGTTTACCACAACCAAGCATGGCATCGAAGAAGTTATGGATATATTGCAGCGGTGGAAAATTGCTTTCGAAGGGCCGCAAAAGAACAGCCATCCGTTCGCCACGACGACACTGTTTTTTGCCGACCCGGCGGGCAATAATTTCGCAGTGTATGTGCCAAGCAACGATGGTCAGCATCCCTCCGTCACCGCGGGTCGGCTGACGGGCGTGGGTTATTTGGAGTTGGAAGCACCCAAGCTCGATGACTCGATCAAGTTTTACCAAGCCGTGTTGGGATTCGAACTCATCGACCGTGGTCGCGACTTCAAGAGCAGCCGAAATCAAGCGGTAATGACCATGGCCAGCGGGCAATACTTGCTTCTGACTGAAACGCCATTTGGTCCCAAGGGGTATCCGATGAGTCGCAAAATCCCCGGCCCTCACCTAGGATTCTACGTGGCACCGCAACAGTGGCGCGATGCAATGGCGCAGCTCGTCCGGTTGGGCATTCCCAATGGCGATCGCGGTGAAGAAGCCAAGGGACGTCATCCAGGCGGCACCGCCGGTACTTACATGGACGATCCGGCGGGCTACGTGATTCAATATATTACCGAAGGCATGCAGTGAATCTGCTCGAGCGCACGTAAGACCGCCTTAAGATTGGGCTGGGGCAGGCGTTAGGCGCCAACGGCCGTAAGCGACGAATAAGCAAAGCAGTCCGGTGACGATCGGTATAAGTGCCGTTGAAATATCACCCATAATCAACGTTAGCACCGCCGCGCCGATCATGATGAGGGTTAACCCGGCGGCGGCGAGGGGCGTGAGTCTTGGACGAATGCGCAGCAGCCAGGGAAGGATAAGACCGATGGCGCCAAGCAGCTCGGCTACGCCGATAAAGCGAAGAAACCAACCTGGCATGGCGATTTGCCGGGTCATATCTTCGATCGGTGTGATCAATTTCATTCCTCCGGCAAATAAGAAGAGAGCGGCTAACAAACCTTGGATAATCCACAGTGCAATATTCATGTTGAGCTCCTTTGTGGTGATTGTCCTCCGTTCAGTGTCATTGAAGTAGACAAACTGCTTCTTAGTCAGCCATCGCTTGTTACTCGCTGGTTGCCCGTGTCACTGACTCGAATGTGCCAAGCCCTTTGTAATTTGCCGACCAGGCTGTCCATGATACAGCCGAATACAAAAGCTAAACGGTAATTAAGACTTTCTTGCGCAGATCGAATCTTCATCCATGAAATCGTCAGGGCAACATAGCACAGCGCAAATAATTCACGTAGCCCAAATCTGTATCTTCCTGATGAGATCCTAGCCTCCAGCTATTGCGCCGATAATCATAAACGGCTCTGCGCCGGTGGCTATGGGACCGGGCAATAAAGCGTCGGGTGACTCATGGGAGAGATCCTGTCCGCAGGCGAAGAAGCGTACAAAAGCGCGGCGTTTTTGCGTGACGTGTTCGCGAATTGTCCCGCGCAGCATCGGAAAGCGCGCTTCAAGCGCGTCGAGCACGGTGCGTTGAGTCACTTGCCCGGGAACCTCGAGTTCGATCTCCCCGTCGACCTGTGCGAGTTTGCGCAAATGCGCCGGTAGCGTGACACGGATCATGGCAGTGTTTGGACCTCCACCGAAACCACCGCTGGAAGATCGCGGACAATCGGCTGCCAGCTGTCGCCGGCGTCGGCGGAGGCATAGACTTGGCCGCCTGTGGTGCCAAAGTACACGCCGCATTTGTCCAGCGAGTCGACGGCCATGGCATCGCGCAAGACGTTCACGTAGCAGTCGCTTTGCGGCAGGCCATTGGTGAGCGCTTCCCATTCGTTTCCACCATTGCGGCTGCGGTAGACGCGCAATTTCCCCTCGGGTGGAAAGTGTTCCGAGTCGTTCTTGATCGGCACTACGTATAGCGTCTCGGGTTCATGAGCGTGCACGTCGATGACGAAGCCGAAATCGGTCGGCAGGTTACCGCTGATCTCGTGCCAGGAGTCGCCGCCGTCGTCGCTACGCATGACATCCCAATGCTTTTGCATGAAGAGTACGTCGGGCCGCGCCTGATGCATCGCAACATGATGGACGCAGTGGCCGATCTCCGCGGTCGGATTTGGGATGTAAAGCGAGTGCAAGCCGCGATTGATCGGCTTCCAGGTTTTGCCGCCGTCGTCGGTGCGAAACGCGCCGGCTGCCGATATCGCAATGTAAATTCGCTGCGGGTTACGTGGGTCGAGAATAATGGTATGCAGGCAAAGACCACCGGCACCCGGCTGCCACTGAGCTCCGGTACCGTGGCCGCGTAGCCCGGCCAGTTCTTGCCAGGAGGTTCCGCCGTCAGAGGTGCGAAACAGCGCAGCGTCCTCGACCCCGGCGTAGACCACGTCGGGATCGCTCAGCGAGGGCTCGAGATGCCATACCCGTTTGAATTCCCACGGATGGGGCGTGCCGTCGTACCATTGATGCGTGGTCAACGGCTTGCCGGTTTCGGCGGAAGTGTCATATGCGAAGTTGTTGCTTTCGCCTTTGGGTGATCCGTCCGGAGCCGTGGTTGGTTCGCCGGCGGGGGTGCCGGGCTGGTGCCAGCTCTTGCCGCCGTCATCCGATCTTTGAATGATCTGGCCGAACCAACTGCTCGACTGCGAAGCATAGATACGATTCGGATCTACGCTGGATCCCTTGAGATGATAAATCTCCCAACCGGCGAAATGCGGACCGCTGATGTCCCATTTGTCACGCTTACCGTCAGACGTCAGGATGAATGCCCCTTTGCGTGTGCCTACCAGCACTCGTACTGCGCTCATAATTCACTCCTTTTAAGAAAGTTTATGCTGTATCACCCGACTGCGAAGTCGCTTCGATGATCTATCAATGTGCTGTACCGCACAGAGGTTTCAGATGCACTGTCAGTAGCAGCAAAAATGGCGTGCCTCTTAGAATGTCTTTTGGTCAATGTCTTCTTCATCAAATCTCTGTTCCGGATCGGTCAAGCCCGGCATGAACGGTAAAAGTTTGGAGCTCTTCGGCCGTCACCGGCCGAAAGTGCGCGCAGCTGCCGATACGTATTACGGTGTAATTTCGTCATAACCTCGTCCGAGGAACTGGACAAAACAGAAGCCGTGACCAAAGGGATCAACCATCAGTGCGAGCTTGCCCCACTCGTGTGTTGAGATCGGATTTTCAATCCGGGCGCCGGCCGATACGGCTCTCTCGACCGCAGGTTCGATTTCATCTACGACAAAATCAAGATGAACCGGCGTCCAGTGGCGTTGGTAACTCCGGCACTGTGAGGTCGTTTCTGAAGCTGGCGTACCGGTTGCTTTGGCAAGCAGGTAGATCGGCGCAGGCCCGCCGAGCATTTCAACTCCGACGGCAGCGAAGCGACGACCAACTTTCAACCCGAACGCGGAACCGTAAAAGCAGGTTGCCTTCTCTATATCATCAACGTCCAAATTTACGAGAAAATCCATCGGCTTCGTTTTTTCTTTGGGAGATCGGTCAGACTTTCAATGTCGCGATACTAACTCAGCGGCAGGCCTGGAATCTCGATTACCGGCCGAACCTCGACGGTGCCTTTGCGCGCCATCGGAATACGGGCGGCGATACCTAGCGCTTCGTCGAGATCCTTGGCATCGATCAAGAAGTATCCGCCCAATTGTTCGCGCGTCTCGGCGAAGGGACCGTCGGTCACCAACCGTTTGCCGTCACGCACGCGGACACTGGTCGCCATCGAGGTCGGGTGCAGCGGATTGGCGCTCAGATACTTGCCGTTCGAATGAAGCTCTTGCGCGAGTTGCGTCGACTCGGCATAGCAATCCTGCCGTTCGCTTTCGCTTAAAGGATTTTGTTCATCGAGATAAATCAGCAACATGTATTTCATCGTCACTCCGTCGTTACTTTTTCTCAGCCGACGCAGCCATAGCGGCTGCGCGCTTTTTTAATTCCTTCACCGGAATATCTTCTGTATGGCTGGCCACATGCCAGACATGCCCGAAGGGATCTTCAAGCGACCCGCTGCGATCTCCGTAAAATTGATCGGTTACCGGTCGCAGCACTTTTGCGCCCGCGGCGAGCGCCTTTTTCACAACTCGATCGACATCTTGCACGTAGAGATGCATGTGCACCGATGTGCCGCCAAAGGAATGGGGCGCGCGAAAGGTAGTATCAGGAGACTCGTCGGCGAGCATGATGCGTGAGTCGCCGATCTGGATTTCAGCATGGCCGATGGTCCCGCCTGGTCCGGGCATTCGGAAGATCTCCTCAGCCGCGAACGCCTTCTTGTAAAAGTCGATGGCACTCGCCGCGCCATTTACACTTAGATAGGGCGTGACTGTGTGGTATCCCGGCGGAATCGGTTTAACTTTTCGTTGCATGGAACTCCTATTTTTATAGAGCGAGCATGACCTTGAAACCGCCCCAAAACATGCGCTTGCCGTCAAACGGCATGGCTTTCGGGTCCATCGACTTCGCCAAACGCGGGTCTTTCATGACTTTAGCGTTGACGCGGTCGCGCTGCGCGCGCGATTTGTAGACAATATAGGCGAAGATCACGGTTTCCCCAGCTTTCAGTTTGACGCTCTGCGGAAACGACGTGTGCTTGCCCGGTTTGACGTCATCGGCGACGCACTCGACGTATTCGAGAGCGCCATGCTCGCGCCAGACTTTACCGGCGGCCTGCGCCATGCGCCGGTAAGCGGCGATGTTATTTTTTGGGACGGGTAGAATATATCCGTCAACGTAAGCCATTGGGATGCTCCGTGTGTTGGGTTATTGTCCGTCAAACGCTCGCTTCAATGCTGCAATTTCGAGTTTGGTCATTTGCATCATGGCCGCCATGACCCTCGCTGATTTTGTCGCATCCTCGTCTCGCAACAGTTCGATCAAAGCAGAAGGAACGACTTGCCATGAAAGTCCGAACTTATCTTTGAGCCAACCACACTGGCCCTTTTGGCCCCCTTCGGACAATTTCTCCCATAGCTCGTCGACTTCCGTTTGAGTTTTGCAGTCCACTGACAACGATATCGATTCGTTGAATCTGAATACCGGGCCGCCGTTCAACGCAATAAACTCCTGGCCCTCGAGTTGGAATGTCATGGTCAGAACCGATCCCTTCGGTCACGGTCCGGCATCACCGCAGCGCAAGACTTGATCGATCTTCGCGTGCTTGAAAATCGACAAGTAGTGTTTTACCGCCTCTTCAGCGTTGTTATCGAACCATAGGCATGGTGTGATCTTGGGCATACGAACTCCTGATAGTTATTCTCCCGGCAGACCGGAAATCTCCCGCAATGGGCGCACTTCGACAGTACCGATGCGCGCCCCGGGCACCTGGGCGGCGATTTGGGTCGCTTCCGTAAGATTTTCGGCATCGATCAGAAAATAGCCGGCGAGCTGTTCGCGGGTCTCGATGAACGGTCCGTCGGTGATCAGAGGTTTACCTTGGCGCACGCGAACGATCACTGCCGTCGCCGCCGGTTGCAGCGGAGAAGCGCTCAGGTATTGTCGGTGGTTGTGGAGCTCGTGAGTCAGGGCTACGGATTCGGCAAGCATCTGTTCTTGTTTCTGCTTGCCGAGCAGTTCGAAAGCGGCCTCGTCATGATGAACCAACAACATGAATTTCATAACGTCTCCAGATTTACCGAGCTAATTGGGGTGCTACCGTGACCATCCAGCCAACGCCGAAACGGTCAGCGACCATGCCGAAGCAAGGCGACCAAAATGTCTTTGTCAGCGGCATCCGTACTTGTCCGCCTTCTGCGAGAGCGATGAACTTGCGCCTGGCGTCGGCCTCGTCTGTAGCGGTGAGCGATAATGAAAACCCCTGGAAATTGACCCCGTCACTGCAACCGTCCGAGGCCATTAAGTTGGCGTTACCGACGCGCAAGCTGGCGTGCATGACCTTGTTATCCCAGCCCGCCGGTACCATGCCGGGCGGCGGCGGTTCCGGGCTCTCTTTGTAGCGCATCAGCATCAGAACTTCGGCGCCCAGCGCATTCTTATAAAACTCGATCGCCTCTTCGCAATGTCCGTTAAAAAATAGATAGGGTTCGATAGCCATGACCATTCCTCCTTTTAGATTGGGTTAATAGCACGGGATTCCCGACTTGATGATGGTCCTCTCGAATGTACGCTCAATGGTTTGGTTTCGGCTCCATATAGATCAATTCCCAGATATGTCCGTCCGGGTCCTGGAAACCATGGCCATACATGAAACCGTGGTCTTGTGGCTGATTGTAGGTTTTGCCACCACCGGCAATCGCTTTGCGCACCATTTCATCGACGGCCGCGCGGCTATCGCAGGACAAACAAACCAAGACCTCCGTGCTTTTCGTGGCGTCGCAGATCGGGTTGGGCGTAAACTCTTTGAACTTCGCGTGCGTGAGCAGCATGGCGTAGATATCCTCGGTGATGATCATGCAGGCCGCCGTATCGTCGCTAAACTGTTGGTTGAAATTGAAGCCCAATGAAGAAAAGAAATTCATAGATATCTTTAGATCCTGGACAGGCAGGTTGACAAATATCTTGCGCGCCATGCTTATTCCTTTTAAATTCTTACTTGGCCACCAGTTTTGTGGGCACACTCGAACATTCGGTTTCTCACCCTTATACTAACTTAGTCGTTCGGCCAGGGCCGATATCGACAACTGCAGAAAAGCTTTTTGTTGTCTCACAGTTTTGCGACTAGGCCAGCCAGTTGGTCGGTGCATACTGCCCAGCCCTGGTGAAAGCCCATTTTTTCGTGAGTTTCTTTATCGGCTACGGTCCAGTGGCGTGCCCGAGCTGTGTACAGTGTCTTGCCGCCCTGGTCCTCGAACGTCAAAATCAGGGTCATGAACGGTTTGTCGGACGGCTCCCATGCCGTCGTGTAAGCATCGGTGGAGACCAACCGTTGGTTCTTGACCACTTCGAGATAGACCCCCCGATTCGGCATGTCGTCACCATCTGGGCTGCGCATGACGATCAGGCACGCCCCCCCGGGACGGAGGTCCAGTTCGGCATGAGGGGTTGTCCAGGGCAGGGGCGCAAACCATTGCGTGAGCAGTTCGGGCTCGGTCCACGCCTTAAAGACCTTGTCTCTCGGCGCGTCGATTATACGGGTTAAGACAAGGTCACGATCCGATGTGGCGTCGGCACCGGTTGTACTGGCCATGGTATCTGCTCCTTCAGGCTATCTGTCTGCTGATTATCGTCTACAGCCCCTAGTCGTCCGACAAGGGCGCAAATCGACAGCGGGCCGATTTATTTTTTCAGATCGGCTAGCCGTCGCTCCAAAAAATGCCGCTCCGGGCCTTGTTGGGTGAGGCTTAGGGCGCGCTCGTAGGCGGCACTGGCTTCCGCTTTCCGCCCGAGGCGGCGGCAGAGGTCAGCCTTGGCGGCATGGGCTAAGTGGTAGGCGTCCAGATCTCCTCGCGCAAGAATCGTATTCACCAGGTCGAGCCCCGCCTCGGGACCGTCGCGCATAGCTACCGCCACGGCACGGTTTAGCTCGATCACCGGCGAAGGCTCAGCGCGCAGTAGCAGATCGTATAACCCGACGATTTGCCGCCAGTCAGTTTCCGCAGCGTTGGACGCGTTGGCGTGCACCGCGGCAATCGCCGCCTGGATGGAATAGGGGCCGACTTCACCGGCGGTCAAAGCGCGTTGCACGAGAGCGGTGCCTTCACGGATTTGGTCGCGCTTCCACAGTGTGCGGTCTTGGTCTTCGAGCAGCACTAGGTCGCCTGAGTTGGACATGCGCGCTGCGCGCCGCGAGTCTTGCAGCAGCATCAAGCCGAGCAGTCCCGTGACTTCCGCTTCAGGGAGTAAATCTAGCAGCAGCCGACCGAGGCTAATCGCCTCGCTGGAAAGATCATGACGCGTAATTGCCGATCCGGAAGATGGCGCGTATCCCTCGTTGAAGACGAGATACACGACGCGCAAGACGGCATCCAGGCGCTCGGGCAAATCGGCGCGTGCCGGCACCTGATAGGGGATCCTTGCGTTACGGATCTTGGCTTTGGCGCGGACGATACGCTGCGCCAACGTTGGCGCGGCCGTGAGGAAGGCACGGGCAATTTCCTCGGTGGTAAGGCCACAGACCTCGCGCAAGGTCAGCGCCACTTGAGCTTCGAGTGCCAAAGACGGATGGCAACAGGTAAAGATCAGGCGTAACCGGTCATCTTCGACCCTGTCGCTCTCGGCAGTAGGAGAGCTGTTGATGGCGTCGGTGGTGAGGCGCTCGGCAATGTTATCCGGCAGTCGATCCAACCGGGACTGCTTGCGAATCGCATCGATGGCCTTAAAGCGTCCCGTCGATATCAACCACGCGCGCGGTTTTGCCGGTACGCCGTCGCGCGGCCACTGCTGCAGCGCTGCTTGAAAGGCGTCGTGAAGTGCTTCTTCGGCGAGATCGAAGTCACCGAGCAAACGAATAAGCGTGGCAAGAACCGAGCGCGATTCGGTGCGATAAATGTCCTCGACCATTTCGCGTGCCTGCGCGATTGAGGTGGTTTGAGTACTATCTCCTCGATTCACGACTCACATACTCCGTATCAGCACTAAAGCTTGCCCAAATTGGATTCTACGATGAATCCCGCACTGTGTTTAGGCCGGAGCTGAGAAAATTTCCATAATCCTTGGGCCTCTACTACAAGTGGTTTCGGCTTAGATATGGTGGGTTCGGACTGATATGATCCCGGAACGAAAGGGCTAACGGTTATGATGCATAAGGTTACCTTAATACCTGGCGACGGGATCGGTCCTGAAGTCGTCAAACCGGCTTTGGAAGTTATCACAGCCGCGGGTGCAAAAATCGACTGGGAATCCCATCTTGCAGGTACCGAGGCGTTGAAAAAGCATGGGACAACGATTCCGCGGACGCTGATGGATTCGTTCAACAAAACCAAGGTCGCTCTCAAGGGGCCAGTGACGACGCCGATTGGCGAAGGTTTCAGCAGCGTCAATGTCGAGCTACGCCAGACTTTCGATCTCTATGCCAACCTCCGGCCAATCAAAAATCTGCCCGGGGTCAAAGCGCGTTATCAGGACGTCGACTTGGTCGTTGTGCGGGAGAACACCGAAGGACTTTATTCCGGGATCGAACACGAAGTTGTTCCCGGGGTCATGGAAAGCTTGAAAATCATCACCGAAAAGGCTTCGACCCGAATTGCCAAATTTGCCTTCGAGTACGCCAAGACGCATGGCCGAAAAAAAATCGTCGCCGTGCACAAAGCCAACATCATGAAACTTACCGACGGCTTGTTTTTGGACTGTGCTCGTAAAATGGCACAAAAGCACCGACGCATCGGCTTTAGCGACATGATCGTCGACAACGCCTGCATGCAGTTGGTACTCGATCCGCTCCAGTTCGATATCTTGCTACTGGAAAATCTTTATGGCGACATCGTCTCGGACCTGGCCGCAGGCTTAGTCGGCGGCTTGGGGTTGGTCGCCGGCGCCAATCTCGGCGATCACCACGCGCTTTTCGAGCCGGTGCATGGCAGCGCGCCCGATATCAAAGGGAAGGGCATCGCCAATCCGTCAGCGATGATCACCGCCGCGGTCATGATGCTGCGCCATCTCGGCGAGCGCGGTGCGGCCAATCGGATCTATGCGGCATTGGAAAAAGTCCTGTGGCGCGGCGACTGTGTTACGCGCGATCTGGGCGGCACGGCGACGACCAAGAAATTTGCTGAGGCGATAATCAAAGAAATCGAGAAATAACCCCGTGGAAATAGGCGATGGGTGGGGTGGATTGGCGGCGGGGGAGTCGACATACTTCCCGTTTCACACTTGCCTGCTGGTTTTAGTCACCGTCTTCAAGTAAAAAGATTCGATTATTCTTGGGGCTCGGGTTGCCATCAGAGATGCCGTTGTGTTTCTACGCGGCACGATGATTTTGACGGCAATCACGGGTTAATGATTCAAGATTAACAATTATGTTTCGTTGCGTTTATCTACCGGTGAATGTTCCCGGTCGGTTGCTGCTGCACAGCATGCCAGGCCGTTACGAAGTGCTGGACCGAGTGTGGCAGCAAGTGCGGCTCGATGAGGTGCGAGTTATTGTCTGCCTAGCCGAGCGTGATGAGCTGCAAGAAAAATCCTGTGATTACGCCCACGCGCTGGAGTCGGGAGCGGTTCCGTGTCCGGTGTTGGCTTTTGAAATTCCCGATCGCGGGGCGCCGCCGGACCGCGATCGTTTCTGGGAGTTGGCCATTGATGTCGCCAGTCGCTTGCAGGGTGGCGAGACCATACTGATCCATTGCGCCGGCGGGGTGGGGCGAACGGCACTGCTAGCGATCGGCGTGTTGCTTGCCTTGGGGCAGACGGCCGACGAAGCCCGAAGCGCGGTCTCGCGTGCAGGGTCAACCATCGAAACCGCGCCGCAGAGCAGTCTGATCGCTTGGTGCGCTGCCAAAGCACGCGGCGTACCGTTTTAACCGCCGAGTTTTTTCCCCCGGTTTGTCGAAGCGAGCGCGAAGCAAGGAAATTATGCAACTATCAGATACGAATAAACCACGAGTGAGTAAGCTAGAATTGTTCCTGACGTTCTCGCGGATTACCTTGTCGAGTTTCGGTGGCGCGTTGTTCTGGGCGCGCCGCGGCATTGTTGAGCGGCAGCGCTGGCTGACCGAGCGTGAGTTTGCCGAGTTCTTGACCATCGGCCAGCTTCTGCCTGGACCCAACGTGCTCAATCTTACCGTGTTGGTTGGTTATCGATTTGGCGGTTGGAGC
>DASSGE010000878.1:0-4435 GCA_035693605.1 Binatia bacterium | reverse complement strand
AAAAGTCCAGACCAATATTGTTATCTTTGATATTGGCGAGACGGGATTGTTGTCGAGTGAATTTATTAAACGAATTGCCGCCCGAGAAGTGTTTGCGGGACCGGTGGATGCGCGACGCGTGCGCATGGTCACGCATCTCGATGTCGATCGCGGCGATATCGAGCAAGCGTTGAAGATCATCGCCGAAGTGGTGGGGCAGGGTGTCTAACCCGGCGTTGGATTGGCCTTACCCCTCAATGGGGACGGGCAATTGCGTCGTGTAGTATTTCGCTGTCAGCCCGAGCGCATGTGAGGGATCTAGTGCTTACGCAAGGCTCAATTCAACTGGTTCGCGTTAGCCGCCCTGGGCTTTTCGTTTTTTGGTGCCGCGGATCGAACTCAAGGCGTCGACGGCAGCGATTCGGCCGATCGGACCCGTGGCAAAGCAAGCTTGGAGCACTTTGCGATCGGGCCCGATCGTGAAGTTGGTCGCGTGAATGATGCCGCGCCGTTCTTCCCAGTAGGCGCCTACTCGATCGGCATCTTCGGGTACTTTGAGGCCGTAGCCGATCGAAAAGTTTGCGCCGGTTTTTGCGATTATCTCCTGGGCCTTTTCGAGCGGATCGACGGACAATGCCACGATATCTGTGTTCTCGGCTTTGAATTCTTCCAGATGAGCTTGGTAATCGGCAACCTGCCGAACGCAATAAGGTCACCAAATGCCGCGATAGTAAATAATGACGGCGTACTCGCCTTTGAGGTCCATGGGCAGCCTCAGTGTCCGACCATCGGTCAAATTTACATCGAAAACTGGGAACGGATCGCCCGGATTTAGCTGCTTTGCCATGCTCTTCTGCTCTCAAGATTATTAAGTATCGCGAAAAACCACCGTTTATCCGGTTATCCCCAATAGCTTCGCCGCGTTGTCACCGAGGACTTTCTGTTTGTCGGATTCGGAAATCTTCAATTGCTTTACGGTGTCGACAGCGCGCACTAGCGTAATCGGCACCGGCGGGGTGTCGCTGCCGAAAACCACTTGATCGATGCCGATCGTGTCGATGGCGCATTGCACCGCGGGTGGATGATAGCAAACGGTGTCGAAGAAGAGTTGTTTCATGTAGCTCGCCGGCGGCCGGGTCATGACATCGGGATCCCATGGACCGAAGCTGTCATCTTTTCTCAGTTCGTAACCGAAGCCGTAGCGGCCTGGCAGCATCGCGAGCGCGCCGCCGACATGGGCGCAGACCATTTTGAGCTTGGGAAACTTCTCGAAGCCGCCGGTGAAAATGAACCGAGTCAGCGACAGGGTTGTGTCGAAGGGCCGCCCGAGCATCTCCGGCAGGCGGTATATCTCCATCTTCTCATTGCCGATGGTGAATTTTGGCGGATGGACGAAAATTGGAACATTGAGATCGCTGACCATCTCGAAAAACGGCGTGGCCCGGGGTGAGTCGAGATACTCGCCGTTGGTGCTCGAATTGATCATGATGCCTTTGAGTTTGTACTCGCGGATCGCTTTCTCGGTTTCTTTGAGAATCGGGCCGGTGTCATAGGGGACCGAGCAGGCGAGGCCGAGCAGGCGCTTAGGATGCTTGGCGGTGAGTTCGGCGGCGTGGACGTTAAACTCTTGCACAACTTTCAGCGGATCGTATCCGTCCGGCGAACGAATCCAGTTATTGCCGAACACCGTGATGTCGACGCCGGACTTATCCTGTTCGTCGAATAAATGCGGCAGATCGAACATCCATTTGGGCGATTTCGGATGAAACCAGCTTTGTGGAACTAAATGGGCGTGACAGTCGATGATCATTGTTAAATACCTTTCTGGGGAAAATCCTGTGGACGAGTCGGGAGAAAATCAAAACCGTTAACGACGATGGCTATCGCCGTATCATTTTAGCGATTCGTGAGACGCCGTCGCGAGTGCACTTTTCGTATCGTAAAACTCGAAGAATTCACAGATTTTGCCATCGCGGAATTTGTGGAAGTCGGCTTTGGCGGTGACCAATGTTTTGCCGGTTTTTTTGTGTTTGAACGAGACTTCACCCAGGGCGACGACGCGATCGCCTTGGGCGATGTATTCATCGACACGGTAATAGATCATTTCCCACTCAGATGTAAGCCCGGCGAAATATTGGACAACGTCATCCTTGCAGCAGGAAGGCCGAGTGAACTGCATTTCTACGGCGCCGCCGGCAAGCGAGCGAAACTGGACGTCGTCGGTCATAAGCTTAAGCCAGTGATCGACGCTGCCGCCTCTAGTGTTGTGCCAGCGCTGGTAGGCGTCTTTCAGTGTCTCAATGTTGGCGTCGATGCTCATGGTTGTGCGCCCAAAGCGTTATTCATAGCAGATTTTTTGGTCCGAGTGCCAGTTTTTTGGCCACCGGTGACTAGGATGAGGATGTCAGTTTGAGGCCGATAATCCCGGCGACGATCACTCCGATGCAAACGAGCCGCGGCGGAGCCGCCGATTCGGAAAACAAAATGATCCCAAGGATTGCTGTGCCAGCTGCGCCGATGCCGGTCCAGATGGCGTAGGCAGTGCCGACGGGAATGGTCCTGAGTGACTGGGCGAGAAAGTAAAAGCTTGCGATCATGCCAACGACTGTCAAGATACTCCAGCGAAGATTGCTAAACCCGGCGGTGTGTTTAAGACTGATCGCCCATAAAATCTCCAAAAGCCCCGCGATGCATAAATGAATCCATGCCATGGTGATCTCCCAAATTGAAACGACTCAGTGCCGGCGCTGCGAACTTACCGATTGAGCGGATTGTCAGCATCGGCTGGAATGACCGTCTTCAAGCGGCCGAGTTTATTCAAAGCTTTGCCCCGGCATTGCAACTCGGTTTCCATCTGTGTCGCGCCATGTTTGCTGACGCGGACTCCGGCAATGGCAGTCGCCGGTTTAGTATCGCCTTCGTAATAGTCAAAAATGATGTAATGAAAGTCTTGGGTATCGAAGCTGATCTCACTGCGCTCTACCTGGGCACGAAAGTAATCGGCATAGCGAAAGACACGTTGGGTATTGGCGCGCGCCTGCGGAAACTGAAGTTCGAGAGCGCCCGGTTTGCCGTAACGGTATTGCACATAGCCGCGCCGATGATCGACGTACCGCGAGCCGCACAGCGAGACGATCTTTGTCGAGCGTGCGATCGAGCACGCGAAGAAAGCCTGTTCGTCGACGCGGCAGAGCGATGGGGTGGTATTCTCGGAAGGTGCACCGCCAGCGAGCACTTTCGTCAGGGTTGGCTGCCCCAACAATAGTATTAATACCCCAACTATACCTTGGCGCCACATAAAACGGTATTAGCCCTTGTGTAAATTGGAAACCCGGCGACGGGCGCCGAAAAATCGGCGCAATAAATGAGGAACGAGTCAATCACTGCTTGGGTGAAAGTTCAGCCGGCTTCGCCGTCGTCCGAAAACTCTCCAGCAGCATCAGCAACGCGCCGAATGTGATCGCCATGTCGGCGACATTAAAGATACCGGTGCGCAGTGAACCGATGCCGACATTGAGGAAATCGATGACACGGCCGTCGTAGGCTAACCGGTCGATCAAATTGCTCAAACCGCCGGCGCAAACTAGCGATAAACAGACGGTTGCAAACGAAGTTAGCTCGCTGCTGCGCAGGAGATAAACCAACAGCGCCAGAAGAAATAATCCGACGAAAATAGTGAAAATCAAATGGCGCCATGGCTCGGGCAGTGTCGCTCCGAGACCCAAGAAGGCGCCGCTATTTTCCGCATATTGAAAACGGAACGTGTCGCCGGCGTATGAATAGAACTCGCCGGGTTGGAGGAATAGCTTGGCGACGAACTTGGTCCCTTGGTCGCTAACGATGCAGGACAGAGTGGCGTAAAGGATTAAAAGCGTTCTCGGCAGCTTGATCATACTCGCCCTTTGGTAACGTTTCTTGCTTCATGTTACAACCGCCGAAATGGCGCGTTCAAAAGAAAGTTTAGCCCGATTGATTCGCGGGGCGATGGGCGACGTGAAAGCGGATACGATTATAACCGGCGGTCAGCTAATCAATGTTTATTCCGGTGAAATCATCCACGGCTTGGAGATCGCAGTTGTCGACGGCCGGATTTGCTACGTCGGACGAAGCGCCAAACATACCCGGGGCGAAAAGACCGAAATTGTCGATGCTTCAAAGTATTATGTCGCTCCCGGATTTATCGACGCTCATACCCATATCGGTCATTACGCGCGGCCTTTCGAAAATCTGCAATCGTTTCTTCCCCATGGGACTACTTCCGTGGTGGCGTCCTGCGACGAGATGTCGAGCGTTCTCGGGCCACGCGGTTTGAAACTGTTCCTCGATGAAGTCGAAAAACATCCCCTGCGGGTTCATACGTTGGTATCGATGGTCGCGCCGCAGGACCCGCTTTTGTGCAGCACGGCGGAGTTTACCGATGAGGAAATCGCCTCTGCTCTGGACGATCCGCGAGTCC
>DASSGE010000877.1:0-3589 GCA_035693605.1 Binatia bacterium | reverse complement strand
CCCGTGGGATTGGGTGCGCTATGGCCAGAAGGAAATCAAGAACACGCAGCTGCGCTACCACGGCGGCCTCACCGGCGGCTTTATCCTGAGTCCGCTGTGCATTCCGCGTCTCCTACTGAAGCTCGTCATAGGCTACGGCATCAACATGACCCGCCTATCCGACCCGTGGAACGATTACGACGAGCTCAAAGGCGAAGTCGAAGAATTGCGACAAATGGGCATGACTTCGGTGGTCAACTTGATCTATTCGATATCGCCGCGCCATACGGATGAATACTATGCACGCAAAGCTCGTGAGGCGGCGGCGATGAAACCTTATCGGATCTGCTTCAAAGATGTCGCCGGCATGCTCACCCCCGATCGCGCTTATACATTGGCAAAGCTAATTCTCGAAAATGTCGGCGATGTGCCAGTGGAATTCCACTGCCACTGCAATAATGGATTGGCCCCTTTCAATGTCCTTGAAGTGGTCAAGGCCGGCATTCGTATCGTCCACACTTCGATTCCGCCTCTAGCCAACGGTTCGGCGCAGCCGTCGGTATTCAACGTGATCAACAATCTGCGCGCACTGGGTTACAAGCCGCTGGTCAATGAAAAAGTTTTGCAGCCTGTGGAAGAGCATTTTCGCCGCTGTGCCAAGGAAGCAGGCCTGCCCATCGGCACGCCGCGCGAATACGATCAAGGTTGGTACCGCCATCAGGTGCCGGGCGGCATGATCTCCAACTTGCGCCATCAGCTCAAGATGCTCGGCAAAGAGGACAAGATGGCGGACGTGCTCGAAGAGATCGTCCGGGTGCGCGCCGAGCTCGGCTATCCGATCATGGTCACCCCCTTCGCTCAGTTCGTCGGCAGCCAGGCGGCAATCAACATCATGACCGGCGAGCGCTACAAAGAGGTCACCGACCAGGTCATCCAGTTTGCGCTCGGGCTGTGGGGCAAAGAAGGCGCCCGGTACATGGACAAGGACGTCAAAGCCAAGATCCTCGACCGCACGCGCGCCCGCGAGATGGAAAATTTTCAAATCCCCAACACGCCGCTGGAAGAAGTGCGCGCCCAGTACGGCGGCGCGAAGATCTCCGACGAAGAATTGATCATGCGCTACTACGCCGGGCCGGAGTTCGTCGACGCGCTAAAATCGGCGCCCCCACGCAAAGAATACTTGGACGCGAGAAAACCGCTGGTAAAGTTGGTTGAGGAACTAGGCAAGAAGAAAGATTTGGGTCATTTCTATTTCAAGAAAGGCGATATCACCTTGTCGATTCGCCGTGGCAGTGAAGCAGTTGCCGAATAGTGGCGATTCCGCGGTTGTCACTTAAGACGGGCGGGCACGCGGGCCTACGCCTACGAATTTCGCTGCCGCAAATGTTAGCGCCACCGCTTGCGCCGCGAATTATTTTTCATAGAGCTTCTTCACAAATCCGCTCGCCTCGATCTCTCGGGAGATTTTGTACGCTACGAATTGCTCCGGATCGGCATTCTTCGCCGCGGGAACCGTGCTTGCCAATTCTGCGAGAATGGTTCTAATTCCGTCGGCAGTCGGGATCGGCAGCGGCAGATATTTGTTCACGTAGTTGTTGTAGCTGTCTTCCAAAACCTCGCGATCGGCGTTGCGATTATATTTTTGGATCACCGCCAGGGCGGTTTCCTTGTTGCGCTTGAAATCATGGATCGCCTCGATATAGGCGAGCATGAAATCTTTGACCAGGACCTCGTTTTTCTGCAAAAACGATCGGGTCGTGCCGAGCGGCGCCATCGGATAGTGCAACCCCAACTCGGCCAAGTCGCCCAATTCGCGGAACCCGGCCTTGCGCGCCACCAGCGAAGCGGTGCCGCTGAGCACGCCGGCGTCGATGATCTTCGTCTGCATCGCGCGCACAGTGTCCTGGGTCGTGCCGATCTGTAAAATATTCACATCGCGGTCGGGATTAAGCCCCCACTTTTTGAGCGCCAATCGGATGGCGAAATCGGAGGTCGCGCCGTAGCGGCTGACGCCAAGCTTCTTCCCTTTGAGTTGTGCCGGGCTGGTCATGTCCGGCGGGCCGAACACTTTAAAGATGAAGCCGTTGATCGCCGCCGAGAGAATCACCGTGTCCGCGCCCTGCAGCGACGCTTGCACCAAGCCGGAACCGGAAAGCGAGGCGATCTCCAAATCTTTGGCGATCAACGCGCGCAGCGAAACCGCCCCGGTGCCCATGCCTACCAATAAGACATCCAAGCCGCGCTTTTCGAATAGTTTGGTTTCTTTGGCAAACCACAAAGGCGCGATGGCGCCATCGGTGGAGCCGTAGCCGGCGATGACCTTGATCATGGGCTTCGCTTGGCCGGCCTGGATCGGGCGAGATTGCAGCGATGATAGGACCAGGATCGCTAGCAATATTAAACTTTTGAATCGCTTCATGCCGTTCACCCTAGCTTCGATTATTTAGCTTGACGCCAGGATCGCATACCGGCGCCGCAACTCTTACCGCCATTTGAGACTAACACCATATTTGTGCGACAACTGGCCGTACCAATGCAAATAGTTTTGTCGGTTTATAAAGTCAACGGACTAGGAGTGACAGTCATGGAATTCACGGGACGATGTCAACGATCGGTTACTTATACGCTGGCACTTATTTTGACGTTTTTTGCTAGCGCCGGCCAGCTCTCCGCCCAGGAGAAAAAACTCATTATTGGCTACACCGCCCGCGATCTGAATAATTTCCCGCTGTTCGCGGCTCAGGCACGGGGGTATTTCAAAGATGCCGGCAAAGAGGTTGAACTGGTACAGATCCGTTCGAACATTGGCTTATCGGGTCTACTTGGCGGTTCGGTAGATTATTACACGTCTTTTAGCAGCGCGGTGACCCTGGCGGCGCAGCAAGGTTCGCCGGTCGTCGGCATCTTCAGCATGATCGAACGGCCGAGCCTTTACATGGTTAGCCGCCCGGAGATTCGCAGCATGTCCGAACTCAAAGGAAAGACTATCGGCCTGGGCTCCATTGGCGGCATCACGGTGACGATCACACGGCGCATGTTGGCGAGCTACGGGATCAACGCAAATGAATTTACCGTTGTATCCTCCGGTGATTTACCGGTACGCTTGGCCGCGGTCAAATCGGGCGCAATTCACGCTACGCTGGCGGGCCCGCCAGCCCCCGTGCAAGCGAGGGAGCTCGGATTGAACGTGCTTGCGTCGGCTGCAGATACGGTGGATTTCCCGTTGGCGGGATTATCCACTGCCGTGGCAAAGATCCGCAGCAATCGCGCCGAAGTGGTGGCCGTGCTGACAGCGATGCTGCGCGGTCTGTTGTTTGTCCGGAGCCAGCGAAACGACGCGATTGGCTTGATTCAAAAACTATTCAGGATGGAACGCGAACTGGCCGAGGCCGGCTACGACCAGACCCTGCCCGCTTATAGTAAAGACGGCACGGCGTCAGCGCGAGGCATTGAGAGCGTTCTTGAAGTCGCCCGACAAGGCGGCGGCGCGAAGGCGGTTGGAGTAAACGACGTGGTCGACTTTGGGCCGTTGCGCGAAGCGCAAGCTGCGGCGAGACTGCGTTAAACGCCACGGGGCAATGTATAATTTAATAAAAAACACTGCGAGGTC
>DASSGE010000876.1:0-5553 GCA_035693605.1 Binatia bacterium | reverse complement strand
AGGGATGCCGTCGGCGAAGGGAGCGAATCGATAAGCGGATTAGGTAGACGCAGACGCATCAGCGGCCCGACTGAGAATCGTCATGCTTGGGCCTCATTGCTACAGCGCTAACGCTCCTATAGAGTTGAAGTAGATGATCCGCACCCGTAATGGCGCGTAAGAGGTAGAAGCCCACGCCACCTAGACAGCGGTGGCATGGACTTCGGTTCCGGTTCGGTAGAGAACGTATTTCCCCGGTTCTGATTCCTCCCTCTTCCAATATCCGCAGGCCATCCAGCCTGACAAGGAGAGTCTTATGCATCCTCTACTACTGGTCGCCATACCCGTGGGTTTGGTCATTCTCGGCATGATCCTCAACAGTATCGATCTCGGCTTCAGCCAGCCGCCAAGTTCAACGGAATCAGATCCAGTCAAAAAACTCACCGCGGAAAAAGAGTCCTACCGTAAATTCTTTGATCTTCAGAGAAACCGGTCGATCCAGCGCCAGAAGCGGGTCGGTCAGTATGGTTGGTTGGTGATGGTTGCCTTCATCGCCGCATTTATCTGGCTCTATACCGACACCGTAAGTAAGACGAGTCTGTCGAGTCGCATCGCCGGTCTACAAACATTAGCGACCGAAGAGGGCAAACAGATGGTTCTCTCGGTGACGCTAAGCGACGGCAATAATGTCAAATACCTGATCAAGCTGCCCGAGGCCGGCAAAGCACAGGTCGCCACCGAAGAAGCGGTTAAGTTGGAAAAGGTCTCGTCGTGGGAGATCGAAAGGTTGGGCACGGCTCTAAGCACCGGCGATAATCCATTGACGCTGGGCGTCGCGCTGAAGCTGTCCCAAATAGCCGAGCCCAAATAGCTGCGAGAATATCACAACCCAAGTCAGACCTGAGGTGCCGGATCGGCGCCTCAGGCTGATTTCTCGAAACCGGTGAGGTATCGAGGACCACTAAGTGTCATCAGCTCAACGCTCTTTTGAGCCGGGCTAATTTTGACGGGTAGACGCTCGCAGCGTATTCAGCAAGATGTTCGCGTTGCGACAACGTGCGACAATTGTTTCAGTGTCGATGCGGACAGCGCTGACGTGCGATGTGTCGCGCACTGTCGACGTCTCCAATGAGTCACCGGTATTTACCGCCGCATCGGAGAACTGTTATCGCGGCATTGCGATAAATTTATAAGAACAGCGCGGGGAACGCACCATTGCGAAACGGCTGAAGAAACTTACCGTCGACCTCCTTTTTTCCCGATCACAAGTACCACCAGACCTGTCGCGAACAGAAGAAAGCTTGCGGCTTCCGGAACGGTAGCAAGGAGCACGATATCTTTGTCGCTGCCGCCGTCGCTGAATCCTCGGAAACGAATCACCTGGCTGTTGAGAATAAATGACTCATTGATGAAACTGTCTGTAAGCGTTCCACCCGTGATGTCGAAAACAAACGTCAGTGTTGACCCTGCCGCGATCCCCGTGTTTGGATTGCCGCCGCCTTCGAATGAGTTATTCGGATCGGGGCTTGGATCCGTGGTGAGCAAAAATTCACGGGTAGGGGTGATCGGCACGACCTTTATCGCCCCGGAGATTAGCGTGAACCCGGAATTTGTCGGACTCACCAAAATCGCGCCCAGGGTTCCCGGCAAATCGAATGCGTCAGCGGTGATGAAACCGCTGTTCGCCGGCGCACTGGTGTTCGTCAACACTATCGTAAATTGCGTGCCGGCAGAGTTGATGTCGACCGAAGTGATACAAGACCCGGAAAGATCGGCATCGCACGCACCGATGACAGTCGCTTTACTCACGAGCGGTGAGCATAGAAGAGTTAAAATTCCAGCGCTGATCAAGATGAGTTTGCGTATCATTGTTGCTGCTCCTTTTATCGAATTACACGCAGCCATGACGCAACGCCTATGCCGCGTTCGTGGCAACCTTTAGAGGGAGTCAACCACGCAAAATACCACGCGAAAGTGTAAGTCAAGTGTACAAACAAGAAGCTTTAAGCGGCTGGCTGTTCTGTGGGACGGGCAATCTGTAAATGTGAATTACAGATGTACGGATTCGCGCGGAGATGTCTCGACAGAGAATATAGGTCGAGTGGGATAAACCCTACAATTAACTGTCTCAGAATTGGAACGTTTTTCGCTGTGCTGATGAACCTTTTGGACCTCCGACGAACCTCAGTTTTCTGCGTGAAAGCACTCGTCGTTATCGAGTAAGCGCGTGTTGCGTCGGCGCATTTTGATCTTTCTGTTTCTCCGAGCGCACCGTCGTGAGTAGAGCGGTCGATATCAATCCTTCCGCGGCAGCGTGCGCGGCGGCAAATTCACTGTCGGGCGAAAGCACCAGCTGAGTGCCGGTATAACTGATTTCCTCGATGAGTTTGTCGATCGCTGCCAGACGGTCATTCTGCTTGTTGACGCTACGGATGTAGACCGCACGAATGCGAGTGGGATAATCTTTCACTACGTCTCGGTAGATTTCCGGATCGCGCTCGCCACTATCGCCAATCAGCACAAACGGCAGATGCGGAAATGATTCCAGTATCATTTTGATGTTGGCCTTTTTGTGGCTTTCAGGCTCTTTGGAAAACAATAAATGATCGCCGAAATCACGTAAAAGCAACGGACCCAGAGGTATCTTCTGTAATTTCAAGAATTCGAGCAAGACGGGGTAAAGGTTCCACGCGCTGTTGGAAACATAAAAGATCGGATTGTCTTCGCGAGCGTCCGCGCCTAATTGCAATGCCTGGTAAAAGCCGGCGACGCCTTCGAAAGGCTTACGCGTATGCTCGTTTGATAGAAGCACCGTCAGGAGCATTTTTAATTTATTGCCGACATGGCTCGATATGACGGTATCGTCGATGTCGCTGATGATACCGAATTTCGCCTCAGCGGAAGGTGCCAGCACCCGAGCCGTGGCCCGCACGGGCGGTGCTTCGGGAACTGTCGGTTCCAATAGCTCCAATTCGACCTCTTGCCATCGATTTGCTTCCAAGCGCCGCGTCGGTTGAATTGTGAAATTAAAGTAACCCTCCTCGTCCGAGGTCGCCTCGGTGTCGGTTCCCTGAAAGCGTGCCCTCACTCGTGCCCCCGGCACTTCATCGGATTCAAAACGCCTGTACATATTGACGAGATTGCGCCAGATATGATCGGCGCTCCCGCCGGGAGTAAATCCTTCGTCTTCCAATACTCTCCCGCCGAACATGAGTTTGTCGGCACTGCCGTAGCCGAGATAAGGAATAATCATCAAAGGATAGTTAAATCCAGTGATTTTCCTTAGGCGCGCGCGAACCTTGTCGGACAGCTTTTCCGCGCGCGCGATCATAGGGGGAAGCCGCGATTTCCATTCTCTCATTGAAATAGCTTAGCAGCTCTGATCGGCCGCGGAAGCCGGGATATGCGTCGGGTAAGTTTACCGCGGGGCCGTCGACGGCCTTCTTGACTCCTCATCGGCTATTTTGTTCGCTTGAACTATGGCGGTGGAACTCGTTAGGACGGTGTCGAGGCCTGAGATGAATGCGCGCGTCGCCAAGGAGATCCTGGGCTGGAAAAACGTTCATCGCGACCACAAGAACGGCAACCCCCACCAAGTCTGGGCAAAGAAACCGGACAAGCTCGGGCGCTGGCGCAAGATTAAGGTGCCGAACTTTTGCGCAGACATCGGGCAGATTCCTGTAATCGAAAATCGACTGCGCCAGCTCGGACGCTTTGACCTTTACACCAAGGAGCTGGCGAGGATCGCCTCTAAAAAGAAACTACCAGTCGGTTGGGCAACGCCGGATCAACGCTGTCGAGCGGCCCTCAAGGTGCTCGGCAGGCGCGCCAAGCGGTCGAGCTAAATTTCATCTTCGGAGCAAAAAAAATGGGGCGCCATTGCTGGTGCCCCATTTTGTCTGAGAGAGAGCTGGCGTTACTTAGCCACTTTAATATTTTTGGCTTCTCCCTTTTCGTGGTCCACAGTCACGCTCTGGCCCTCTTTTAGGTCAGAGCGGCCTTTTACGCCTTCGAACTTCGTGCGACTGGCGCTGATCTTGACTTCTACCTCCTTGCCGTCGCTCGCCTTTATCTTGATGTCGCGTCCTTCCTCGCCGACTTTACTGATCGTACCCTTTACTTCATCGGCAATTGCCAAACCGCCAAGAGACAATGTGATCATGCCGATCGAAAGCAATCTGAATAACCCTCGTACCATTAGCTTCACCTCCTCTCGTTTGGATTCCATACGGGTAAAAAGTAACCCGCTATTAGACGCTGTCAAGAGCTAAAATCTGTGCAGATCGGACAAACTAGGCGTTGGAGTCAAGTATTGCTGCAATGTATCCTGTAAGCAAAAAGTCGGAGCGGAATACGAAAAAAGTCGTAGCGACGCACCCGTCGTCGAGAGAGAATGACTCACTTAAGGAACCGACCCGCCAATGAGCGGCCGGAAAACTAGTTACCGGTACCCACGCTTGTTGTTAATTCCCTGATCATGCCTCGTTCATGAATGCGTCGACGAACAAGGACAGGTGCCGCACGCCACCGAACGAGGCGCTAGCTACAGTTCGGTCAGCGGCGACCGCCGCGGCCGTCACCACCTTCGCGGTTCCATTGGCGCGATTCATCGCTGCGCGCGCGATCACTTTCCGATTCGAGCTGTTTAGCAATCCCTTCACAGTCAGCGATCAGCTGCGGCCAATCGAACTCACGAGTTGCCAGGATCTCCAGTTGGCGTCTGGCTGCAGCGCGAATCGTGCCGTTGGGATCCCAATACTGGCCGAAGGTGAATCGGAAGGTTTGCGTGACGTATTCAAGCCAGTCTGAAATCCCCTGAAGTCCAGCGCCGATGTCTTTAAGACTCGTTTGCCGATCGCCGCTGCGCGCCAGGGTTAAACCCAGATAAAGCCTGGTGAGAGGTTCGTCCGGATTGGCGCCGAGCGCCCGCTCCAAGGCTTGCTTGGCCTGGGGCAGACGGCCGCTCGCGTACTCGGCTCGGCCGACGTAACTCCAGACGCCTTGTCGGAGCGCCGTGCCGTATATGTAGTTGGGGTCCGTTGCCGCGGCGCTTTGAAAGTAACCTAGAGCCGTGTCGGGGTCGCCGTAGAGAAACTCTCGTCTCCCGGCATTAACGTTGCTGCCAACCTGGAAACTGGCACAGGCCATATTGACGCCGGCAAGCAACAGCCATAGATAGGCGCGGATCGGTTTCATATCAGACCTCGCAAGAAAAAACGTTATGCCACAACTTTGAGTTTCGCAAAAGAAAAGCGGATCCCCATTTCAGTCGTCCGAATCGATTATTGAAAATTCGTGGGCCGACGTGAGGGACACTTATCCGACCCTCCACCACAACGTGTCTCAAAAGGACGGCGCGGCAGCTTTTACCATTTTGTTGACGGATTGAGCGCTGGATCTGGCCCGCGTAGCCTAATTGGGACGGCACCACTCGACGCCGGACGAAATTTTCTTACTTAATCCAGCCGCAATTTGGCGCAAAGCTAAAGTTATCGACGATTTAATTCTACTGGTATGGCCATTGCTCCAACTCAAAGCAGGAGGAACACACCATGAAGACGTCCAATGCGCTCG
>DASSGE010000875.1:0-5223 GCA_035693605.1 Binatia bacterium | reverse complement strand
AACGGAGGGATGTGCGCAACCCTCAATAACGCCGAGCGTGGCATGTCGCGTTGGCGCTGCCGCGTTTGCTTGTGCATGGGAAGTTTGCCGAACGCCAGTGGAGCGAGCAACAGCGCGGGCGCAACTCTGAACAAAAAAGTGGCGCGCCAACCCAAGACGTCGATGAGCATGCCGCCAAGTAATGGACCGACGGCATAACCGACGGCATTGCACATTTGATAGATTCCCAGCGCCCGGCCACGGCGCTCAGTACTGACCGCTAAGGTGACTAATGCGGGTGCGGTGGCGAAAACGAGCGCGGCGCCCGCGCCCTGGATGATCCGGCCGGCGACGAGCCAGGCAAAAGTCGGCGCCACGCCGCAACAGGTAAACCCCGCGGCGCTTACCCACAATCCGTAGGCCAACATGCGGCCGTGACCCCAACGGTCCGCCAGGGCGCCGCAGCCGATTAACAGGCTCGCGTGGGTGAGAACATAGCCGACGATGACCCATTGAATCGCCGTGACCTCGAGAGAAAATGCTGCAGTGATCGCCGGAAAGCCGATGTTGATAGCGCTATCGAGGGAACCTAAAACTGCGCTGAGGCAGGCGATGACGACTGAAATTTGCCGGAATGGCGAGCGACTGTCCGTGTTCAAGTAACATCCTGGTGCAGGTCTTGCGGATTATTCACCGCGGCGGCGCTGAGGTCTTAGACGAACAGGATGATAATGTTTTGCGTTGGCTGCGTCTCGGCGGTGCAATCCGTGAGTGTTAGCTTTAGATCTGATAGAACTGCCGAGGATTGTTGCACAAGATCTTTTCGATCAAAGCCGGCGCGACATCTTCGCGCGACTGCATTTGTTTGACCAAATGGGCTTGCTCGGCGGGATCATTGTGGCCGTAGTCGGAACCGCTGATCAGGTGATCGGCACCGGCGTATTCGATCAAATAGTTCAAATCTTCGTCGGCTTCGCAGGCGACGTAGAAACGACAGTCCTCGAACAAGTCCCGCGGTGACTTCCACGATGCTTTCCAACGCTTGGTGTTGTCCCGTTTCAGTTTGTGAATCAAGAATGGGATCCAGCTCGCCGACGCTTCGAGAAAGCCGAAGCGCAGCTTGGGAAACATGTCGGGTACCTGGTTCAGCACCAGGTCGCGGAAGGCGTGCAGCGGGGGAAATGCTGAATGCGACCACTGGCGGTTGCGCTCGAGGTCGAACATCGCGCTAATCGCCGGCGTGCTCGATCCGGTATGGACGCAGATCGGCAGGTCGAGATCGCCGGCCGCCTGGTAGACCGGGAAGAACCGCGGATTGTCTAGCGTGTAGTTGCCTTCCATGCCGCGAAAGAATACGCCGACTGCGCCGTTTTGCTTGGCCCAATTCAATTCTTTAACCGACTCCTCGATGTCGCGTAACGGCGGGATGGCAACCCAACGAATGCGACCATTGCTCTTGGCGCAGGCTTGGGCGATGAAGCGGTTATAGGCACGGCTGAGCGCGACATCGAGTTCGGGATCGTCTGTTAGGTAAATCAGAAACAGCGTCGGATAGACGACCTGAGTGGCGATACCGAGGCGGTCCATGTCGGCCAGCCGGCCGGGGATGTCGGTCATGTCGCGGCAGGCGATGCTAAGGTCCTTGCGATTGGACTGGATTTTGGACGCCGACGGCGTGATCAAGCGAAAGCCCCCTTTGCCGGCAGGCTTGGGGAAAATATTACCATCGATAAGCCAGGTTTTATTCCAGCTACCATAGAGTGTGTCGTCCGGCAGCGAGAGCAGCACCGGACGCCGGCCGTACATTTCTGAATCGAACATAGCCCACATCTCTGCGGACTCGGAAATATGCGTGTCGGCGTCAATAATCGGTTGCATGGGACCTCCTGGTTTTTCCCGTCTGGAGTCTAGCGTCTAGAGCCGCGAATGCCAACGTTAGACTCCAGACTCTGATTGATTTGGCTACGGTAAGAAACTTAAATCGATCAGTTGCTGCACGGTTAGACTCTTTGCCTTCGGATTATCTTTAGCGATGTCGTCGAGCGCCACTTGCATGCCTTTGACGCTCGGTTTGCCGTCATCCGGAAGAGCGCGAACGCGCTGGTTGTAATCGAACTCGGCAATGGCGCGCTCGCGCGTGCGCAGCCGCTTCATAGTCTCACGAATGGCGACCTCTTTTTGCGTCTTATAAAAGCGCACGCTATCGAGATAGGCTTTCATGAATCGGCGCACAAGGTCGGGTCGGCTCTTGAGCAGATCGTCGCGCGCGATGATCGCGACCTGCTGATACTCGATGTCTTTCTCGATGAAATCGAGCAGCAGGTTGAGGCCGCTCTTCTGACCGATCTGGACCAAGCCGAGCGTGAGCACGGCGGCGTCGATACTTCCGGCCTGCAGTGCGGTCAAGCGGGTGGCGGCGCTGCCGACCTGGGTGATGTTGACATCAGTTTTAGGATTCAAGCCGAACTGCGAAAGCGCCAGCTTCACCGCGAAGTCGTCGGTGCTGCCGAAGCGGCTGATGCCGATGCGTTTGCCTTTGAGCTGGGCCGGCGTCTTGATGTTGGCCAGCGAGACGAAGCCGTAGGGCAGCTTGTTGTTGACACCGCCGATCATTTTCGTCTGCGCGCCTTCGAGATAGGCGACGATGTAGGGCGTGCCGCCGGTGCAGAGAAAGTCCAAGCTTTTGCCGATGAGCGCCTGCATCGAAAGCGTGCCGCCGGCGATAAAAATTACTTCGACATCGAGCTGGTTTTGTTTGAGCACGCCCGCTTCTCTGGCGATGCTGAACAACACCGACTCGGCGCTTGCGGGCGAATTGGTGCCGACGCGCACGGTTTGCATCTGTGCCCCAAGCGGGTTTGTCGATGCGATTATGAAAATGACGAGGGCGAGCCGGCAAGAGCAGCGTTGAAGCGTACTTGCAAGAGGTCGATAGGTCGTTTGCATGCCATCGTTAGAGCTAATGCAAACCCATCCGGCTGTCAACGTTGAAAGTTTCCCACCGGCGGTTGCACCCCCGTAGCGAGTTTGCGTATATAAGGTGCGGAGAAAGCGACGGATCAGAGTCTGGGAATTTATTTAGGAGGCTTGAAACTAAATGGCGACGATCAAATTTCTCGACCCGCGCGCAGCGGTCAATCCCAAGGAACGGCCACTGGTGCCGGGCTTGGACTCCCTCGAAGGCAAGGTCATCGGCATTATCGATAACGGACAATCCAATTCGACCGACATGTTCAAGGAACTGGGCAAGCTGATGCAGGAACGGCTCAATGTCAAAGAAGTGTTGTTCAAGACTAAACCAACACATATGCAAGGCGCCCCCAAGCCGATCATGGACGAGATTCTAAGCCGGTGTGACGCGGTCATTACCGGTTTGGGCGCTTGAGGCTCATGCACGTCGTGGAGTGTCCACGACGCCATCGACCTGCAAAAAAACGGCAAGCCGACGGTGACGCTGTGCCAGTCAATCTTCATGGAATTGGCGCGCACCGAAGCGAAGTTCTTCGGCCTGGCCAAACTGCCGCTTGTCGAGATCCCGCATCATCCGAGCGGCGGCGCGCGCGAAGGAGAGCATCGAGCCGATGCCGAAGGGGCGCTTGAGCTGGTTAACGAGCTGCTGAGTTTGAATCGGGCTGGAGAAAAAAAGCAGGTAAAGGCGGGGTAGGGATTAGGATAGGGGGGGACATGGATCGACTCCGATCATATGCTCGCTCGCTGACAAAATTTATCAAACTGTGAAAAGTACCCCCTTCCTCAGTCCTTTCCCACAAGGGGAAAGGATGCGGAGCAGAAAACTACGCCAATCAAACTGCTGAACACGAATTCTTCGGAGTTAAATTTTCTATGAACCTCACCTCAAACCTGATCGAAGTCGAAGATAGTTGGGAAGCGGTCAATGATTGGTTTTTGAAGGAAAAGCTCAGTGACGGTTTGCCGATCGTGCCGCCGACGGCGGCGCGGGTGGAGCGGATGCTCGCGGCGACGACGCGCGATCCGGCGGAGGTGATAGGGCCGATTCCGCCCAAGTGGGCGCCTTGCTCGATTGAAAAAATCGCCATCAACGCCGTTATGGCGGGCTGTCTGCCAGAGTATCTGCCGGTGATCATCGCCGCGGTGGAAGCGATTTGCGAGCCGCGCTTCAATCTTTACGGCGTGCAGGCGACCACCGGTTATGTCGGGCCGGCGCTCTTGCTCAATGGACCGATTCGCACGGCGCTGAGCGTGAATTGTGATTCCGGTGTGTTCGGTCCAGGCTTTCGTTCCAACGCGACCATCGGCCGGGCGATTCGCTTGATTCTCATTACCGTGGGCGGCGGTTATCCAGGAGAGACCGACCGCTCGACTTTCGGCTGGCCGGGAAAATACACCATGTGTTTCGGCGAGAATCAGGAGAAAAGTCCCTGGGAGCCATATCACGTCGAATTCGGTTTTAAACCGGAAGAGAGCACCGTCACGGTCTTCGGCATCAACGGATTCTTGCCGATCCACACCGCCGGCAATCGCGGCGAGCAGGCGCTGGCTTCATTGGCCGAAGTGATCAAGATGCATCATGGCGTCAGCCATCTCGACGTCGGCAGCTTCGGCGGCGGCACGCCGCTGATCGCGTTGGGTATCGAGGATGCCGAAATCATGGCGCGCGATGGCATTACCAAGAAGCACGTCAAGGATTATCTTTGGGAACATGCGTCGCTGAAATTTTCCGAGATTCCGGCGCGGCGCAAAGGACATAAGTCGGACGATGAATTGATGCGCGAGTCGATCAACATGACTCCGGACGGGATTGTGCACCTTTCCACCAAGGCCGAAGACATCATGGTGATCGTTGTCGGCGGCAAGCATCGCCATTCGGTGTTTCTGCCGATGTGGACCGGGCGCAATACCTTGTGCGTGATCAAGGGGATTAAATAGTTGAACTGACGGAGTTGTTGGAGTTATGGGGGTTTGGCCGAGAGTAGACGGTGGAGGGTTGAGGATAGCCATAGCTTTGGCGATTTTTGTTTTTGCGCTGGCGGCACCTCCTTGCCGGGCCCAGGATAGGTTTCGATTTCCCATCGGCGCTTCTTCCAAGACTTTTAGCTATGGCCCGCTCTGGCTGGGGCAAAAGCTGGGTTTCTTCGAGCGCGAGGGATTGGAAGTGCAGATCGTCGTCATGCGCGGCACGCCGATCACGCTGCAAGCACTGGCGACCGAGTCGATTTATGCCGCCAATGCCGGCACCGACGGTGTCATTACGGCCATAGATAA
>DASSGE010000874.1:0-7250 GCA_035693605.1 Binatia bacterium | reverse complement strand
ACCAACACGGTGGTTGGCCGTTAAGCTACCGAGTGTAAATACAAATTGCCAAACCAGAATGTAAATTGATTTTACAAGCAAGGGTAAATTCCAGAATCGTTCTCAAGGATTAATTCGTTACGTTGCATCGCGAATTTCTTCGGAGCTGTCGGCGATAATGGCAATAACGATTCGGCATACGCGAATCAGGCGGAAGAAATAAGCTACATGCCAGTCAAACCTCGGCGCATTCTCGAACCAAACCGATTAAAACTGTCTGTGACCGCTGCAAACAAACTGTCGAAGAGACTCGCGGCGAAGCGTTGACCCGCGGATTTATGACATGACCAAGCGGCATGAGGATCGGCGCGAAACGAGCAGCACAAGTGTGTCTCGTTTACGTTCGCTAATTCCAAATACTTGGAGCGAACAACCAAGGCGGACCTCAGCTACAGCCGTATCGGTAGGGGCGACCAGATGAGACGCCGCGCCGGCTAGGCTTTGCCATGCGCCGGCACCACCAGCACAGGACATTTAGCGGCGCGCAGCAACTTATCGGTGACGCTGCCGATCAGCATGCGCGACAGGCCGCTGCGGCCGTGCGACGACATGACGACCAGATCGATATGCTCGTTCTCGGCGCAGTCGATGATCGCGGTAGAAGGGTGGCCGGCGACCACGACTTCGCGCACCTTCAAGTCAGCGCCGCGATGCGGCACTGTCTTGGTGACGAATTCGCCGAGCCGCGCCTTGTGCGATTCGACTTCGCCTTTGGCGATGGTGTTGGTTTCATCGAGGATGATGACGTTCATGACAATGACCTGGGCGCCGACCTCTTTGGCGAGGTGGCAGGCATAGCGTACCCCTTCCGCGGACAGCTCGGAAAAATCGGTCGGCGCGAGAATTTTTTTCAATATGGCCATGACAAACCCTTTCCTTCGCGAATAATCGACAGTTGCCCCAATAATGGATAACGCGTCGCAACGTTAGTGCCATGTCATTAACGCGTGAAATCGCCGCGTGCAAGCAAAATTTAACCGCGCCGCACGAAACCCAGGCCGAGGGAAACAGGCTCGCGAGGGCGGCGGGGTGAGCCGACCGATCACGCGGCTAGGAAGCAGTAGAATCCGAAAGAACTTGCCGCTCGGCTCGGTCATTCAACTTTCACCCTGGCGTCTTCGATGATCACATCGTATTTGTAACCGGCGCCCAAATCTTTCTCGAGCGTGACGACTCCTTCGATCAGTACCGTGTCGCCAACTTTCGCTTTGGTTTGGCTCGTCACGGTGAGATCGTTAGCCGGCTCCTTGCCAGTGCCATCGCGCAGGTGGAGCCAATTCTTACCCATGATCGCTTCGCTGTACTTAACCACCTTACCGCGTAGCGTCACGCGTTTGCCGTTGAGTTTGGCCTTTTCCTGATATATCTCGGCAACGGTCTTACCATCCTTCGGCTTGACGATCTTCGAAAAGTCGAACTTGGGCGTCGCCGACGCAGTGCCGCCGCGCGTGTCAACAGCCGGATGGCCTTCGGGAAGCGGCGCGCCGGCCGCCCGCGCCAAGCTGCCGATGTCATCGTGCAAAGCGATCGCATTCGAGCCGAAAACGGCGAGTATAAATAATAGTTTTCCTGTCGCGCAAAAAGTTTTACTCACAATTTCTCCTTGGCTGCAGTATTTCCGTCGGACAGAGATGCCGGCAACAGACATTAGAGCACATGCGCCGCTAGATACGCCGCTAAATTGCCCAGACCGCCGCGAAAGGCATGGACCAGGAACGCCGCAACATCCATCACCCGCTCCGTTCTTGGCGCCGTCCAACTGGAATCATTCGATGGATATATTGCAAGATCATTTGGCGGGATCGTTATTAAATCTAACGTCGAGAATCCTGGCCGTCGGGGTGAACTAGAGTTTGTAACCGATCTTGCGCAAGAGCTCTTTGCGCCAGGCGATGCCGGTTTCATCCTCAATACCTTTGCTCTTGCCGCCGTCGATGACACCCATGATGCCGCGCCCTTGGCCGGTTTCGGCGATCACGACTTCGACCGGATTGGCGGTAGCGCAGAATATCCGGCAAACTTCGGGAACCATCTTGATCACGTTGAGCACACTGACGGGGAAAAACCCCACGCCGAGAAATATCATGAAGCTGTGGCCGGCCGCGAGCATCAAGGCATTGCGCTTGGCGAGCTCGATCATCGCTTCATCCGTGCCGCTCCAGCGCACCAGCATGGCGCCGGACGATTCACAGAACGCCACGCCGAACTTGATGCCGGGGATTGCTTGCGCCAGAGCCTCGTGGAGATCTTCGACGGTCTTGATGAAATGGCTCTGGCCGAGGATAAAGTTAATATCGTCGGGCTTGTCGATGGCGATGGTCTTGAGTTCCACGTCACTCCCTCCCTAAGCCTGTGCGGTTTCGAGTACCCCTTAAACTCGAACATCGTCGAGTGGAGAATTCCTCTCGTTAAGGCAGAGACGCCAAGTTCGCATGCGCTGACTTTCGAGCACAGGTAAAATCTTTCTTAGATCCCTCACGGTCACCCGGATGACGGCATCGGCGCCCGTCACCTTTGCGACCTCAGCGTCGCTTATGAAAATACCGATCGGAGGAAAAAATCCCCCGGTCCTTCGGCCGGCCCCCTTTGCCAAAGCGGGCCATTGAGGGATTTTCAGTCGTTGGTTTGAATGTGGCGCAGCTCATTTTCATTTGCTGTGTTGTGCCGACCGGTACATTCCGATCGCACTTAAGGTTGCTCAACGCATCAGCGCGGGCGAATCAACAGCACCGCAGCGCGCGAGTGCTGAATAACTTTTTCGGCGACGCTGCCGAGCGCCCAGCGGCCGATTCCCGACCGGCCATGGGTCGACATGGCGATCAAACTCTGCGGCGCGCTCGCCGCCAGGTCGACAATTTCGCTCGCCGGGTCGCCTTCGATGACGTTGGCGGAGACGGCGGCAAGACCATCGGCACGCAGCCCTGCGACTTTGCCGTCGAGATATTTCTCGCACTCCTCATGCAACCTTTTGCGATAGGGCGCCGGCCCCTGATTGATCACACCATCGGCGACCACATAGGCATCGGGCGGCAGGCCGTAGGTTCGCACCAACACCATGTCGAGCTTGAGTTTACTTGCCAACGCGCTGGCATGAGGCAGCACCGCTTCGGCCAAACCTGAGCCGTCCAAAGGAACGATGATGCGCCTGAATGCGACCGATCCTGCAGGCGCTGCACTTTGCGTCGCGCGAATCAGCAGGATCGGGTTAGCGGCGCTTTGCACAACTTTGCTGGCGACGCTACCCAAAAGCCAGCGCCGCGGTCCGGTCATGCCATGAGTCGCCATGGCGATCAAACCATCGGCAGCGACTTTGGCGAGATCGACTATCACATTGGCTGGCTTGCCGATTTTCTCCACGGTATCGGCAGCCAGCGGCTTGAGGCTGGCCGCTGCATACTTGAGATAGTCACCGGCGGATTGACTCAAAGAGAAGGGCAGGCGCGCGTCGGGGTCGCTAACTTGCAGCAAGGTCAGGGACGCGCCAAAAGCGCCGGCCAGCAACTGCGCATAAGGCAACACTTGTTCGGCCAGCTTCGAACCATCCAACGGCACGAGAATTTTGCTGTACATGGCTCCTCGCCTCTCTCGCGGCTACGCCGCGGCGCGCATAATGAGCACCGGAGTGTGCGCGTGACGGAGCACGTTTTCGCTAACGCTGCCAAGCACCCAGCGCGTCAGTCCCGAGCGCCCATGAGTGCACATGACAATTAAACTCCCGGGAGTGGCGCTCGCCAGACCAATGATCTGATCCGCGGCCGACCCTTCAAGCGTTTCTGCGCGCACATTGACAACGCCACGGGCGCGCAGTTCGGTCAACTTGGCCGCAAGGTAGTCGGCGGCTTCGCCGCGCACCGAGCCGACCAGTTGATCGTAGGTCGGAATGAACATGGCAGCGCCGGACTCGTCGGCGCTGCGATAATAAGCCGATGCGGGCAGCTCCCAGGCGCGGGCGAGAACGATTTCGCTGTGCAGCAACTCGGCCAGTTCAATGGACGGACCCAGCACCGACTCCGCCAGTTCGGAACCATCGAGGGCTACGACCATCGAACGAATGGCGATCTCCGGCGCGGCACTCGCGACGCCGTTGGCGCGCACCAGCAATAAAGGATTCGACGCCGCCTGAACCACTTTGAGCGCCAGGCTACCGATCAGCCACCGGCGCACGCCGGAAGCGCCATGGGTTGCCATGATAATTAAACAGTTGGCATCGCTCCTGGCGCGGTCGATGATGCTCTCGGCAGGCTTACCCCTAAGCACGGTCCAAGCGACGTTGGTGCGCGGTGAAAAACCGCGCGCCGCGGTTTCTTTCAGATAATCGGACGCGGCCGCAGCGCCGAGCGGCGCCTGCACGTCGCTATTGGTGATCCGCAGCAGCTCAACCGCCGCGCCTGTCGCTTCGGCCAGCAACCGGGCGTACGGCAATGCTTGTTCGGCCGGGGTCGAACCATCCAACGGCACGAGAATTTTGCTGTACATGGCTTCCCTTCTTTCTGCCAGCTAGGTCGCAGCGCGCACGACGAGCACCGGGTTATCCGCATGGCGCACGACGGTTTCAGTGATGCTGCCTAGGGTCCAACGCTGCACACCGGAACGCCCATGGGAGCACATGGCGATCAAGCCGTCGGGCTGGTTGCGGGCGAAATGAATGATCGCGTCGGCGGCAAGTCCTTCCTGGGATGCATAACTAACCTTGGCCGGTCCGGCCTTCGCCAGCATGGCACGCCGCTCTTCGAGATAAAGCTGCACATCGGTTTCGATCACTGCGGTCAAGCGCTGCAAATCCACCGCATAGGAGCCACCACCCTCATAAAAGCTGCCATAGGGAACGTTGTAAGCGCGAAACAGAATCACTTCGCTGTCGAGGCTATTAGCCAGCTCGGCAACCGCGGGCAATACTTGTTCGGCGACACTTGAACCGTCGAGCGGAACGATAATAGTGGCGATCGGCTTGACGCCAATGCCGGCTGCAGTGCCACTGGCGCGCACCAGCAGCAACGGATTATCGGTCGCACGCAGGACCTTTTCGGCGACGCTGCCCAACAGCCAGCGCTGCAGGCCGGAGCGGCCGTGAGTCGCCAGGCACACCAGCGCGCGCTTATCGGCGGCGGCATGCGCGAGAATCAAGTCGGCGGCCTCGCCGTGGGCGACGCGGCAGCTCACTGCCGCATCGGCAAAACTTTGCGCCAGTGCATTCAAGTATTCAGTACGCCGGCGGGTGGCATAATCATCCAGGGTATCGAGAAATAGCCCGCGCTCGGTGGCGATATGGCGCGCGATCTCGTCGAGATCGATGACCGACAGCAGGTCGACCGGCAAACTGCCCCCTCGAGCCAGTGCCCGGGCGTAGGGCAAAGCCACTTCCGCGACTGGGGATCCGTCCAACGCTACGACAACCTTACTAAACATGGCCGGCAGTCAGCTGGCGGCACGCAACACCAGCACCGGATCGCCCGAGTGGCGCACCACGGTCTCGGTGACACTGCCCAGCACCCAGCGCTTGATCCCTGACCGGCCGTGACTCGACATGGCGATCAGATTGGCCGGTGTCTCACGGGCGAACTTGATGATCTCGTCGGCGCTCAAGCCTTCCTTGGCGACATAAGAGACCTTGAGACCTGTGCGTTTGAGTTCGGCGACTTTGCTTTCCAGGTAATCGGAGGTTTCCTGCTTGAGCGTCGTCAGGAACGCTTCGAGATGAACGGGATCGTAGAAGCCCTCCCCTGCGCTATAGGCACCGTAAGGAATCGCGTAAGCGCGCATCAGGAACACTTCGAGATCGAGTTTTTGCGCCAGTTCGGTCACCGCCGGCAGTACTTTTTCGGCGAGATCCGAACCGTCCAATGGGACGACGATGGAGGTCAATGCCGCTTCACCCTCGGTGGCCATCGACTCGCTCGCCTTGACCAGCAACAACGGATTAGCGCTGCCGCGCAAAACTTTCTCGGCGATGCTGCCCAACAGGAAGCGATTCAATCCGGACCGGCCATGAGTCGCCATGACGATGAGAGCGTTCTTGTCCGCCGCCGCGGTTTCAACGATGGTTTCCGCGGCACTGCCCCTCTCACACTGTGTCGTCACCGCCACAGTGCCGAGCGATGTAGCCATTTTGCCGAGATATTCAGCGCTGTGCTTCGACTCGTCTTCCGCCAGGCGGTCGAGAAAAAGTCCTTCGGCGGCCGACACCTGGCGGGAGATTTCCCGCAGATCGATGACACTGAGCAATTGCACGGGGATCGCCAATCGACGCGCCAATCCTCGAACCAGCGGCAGGGCGCATTCAGCTGCCGTCGAGCCATCGAGCGGGACAATGATTTTGTTGTACATGGTTTCGCCCCTCGCCCCTGCCGATCTACTTGGCCCGCACCACGAGCACCGGGTCGTCGCTGTGGCGCACGACGTTTTCCGTCACGCTGCCCAGCACAAACCGTTTAACACCGGACCGGCCATGGGAACACATGGCGATCAACCCCTCCGGGGTCTTGCGCCCGAGCGCGATGATCTCGTCGCCGGCGAAACCTTCCTTGCTGAGCGCCGACACTTTGGCGACGCCGAGTTTTTTCATATCAGCGACTTTCTTATCGAGATACTCATTGGCTTCATCGCGCACGCCGGCGATCAGTTCGTCGTAATTCATCGCGTAGTAGCCGTCGTCGGCGGCGTAGGCGTTATATGGAATGTGGTAGGCGCGGAAGAGCACGACTTCGAGATCGAGCTGCTTGGCCATGGTCGCTACCGTCGGCAAAACGCTCTCGGCGAGCTCCGATCCGTCCAGCGGCACGATGATCGACTTGAATGCCGACTCACCGGTGCTCTTCGCCGCTTCGGTAGCGCGCACCAGCAGCAAAGGATTGGTGCTGCCGCGCAGCACTTTCTCGGCGACGCTGCCCAGGAGAAACCGGTTCATTCCCGATCGCCCGTGGGTCGCCATGGTAATGAGCGTGCCGCTGTCGGCTTCCGCCTTGCGGATGATCGCTTCGTCGGCACGATCCTTTTCCACGGTGCAAGTAACTTTGCCATCGGGGAAGCTAGTCGCCGTGCCTCTTAAATAAGTCGTACTGGCGCGCACGCCGTCTTCGATCATAGTATCAAGATGACGCACCTTTTCCGCCGACACATGGGTCGCCATCTCGGCGATGTCGATGACGGCAAGCAACTCCACCGGCACCTTGAACTTGCCTGCCAAATAACGAGAGTAGGGCAGGGCCTTTTCA
>DASSGE010000873.1:0-2913 GCA_035693605.1 Binatia bacterium | reverse complement strand
AATTAGCCCGTTGCGTTAATTCACGCGGAGACACGGCCTCCGTGGAAGGCTCTCAGCCGGTACCAGACCAGGGCAAGGTCGTTCGAATACTTTGAAGTGTGGCGCCAGCCACCGCTAAACTATCGAATCAGCACTGCGTATCACCGGCGCATTTAATTAAGATTTGACAGAATCTTAACCAGCTAATTTTCGACCCGCGCTCGTTTATGATATGAAGCCAATCGATGGCACAGCACTTCGCGGTCGTCGACGTCGGCAGCAACGCCATGCGTTGCCAGGTGGCGGTCGTCGACAAGCCTAAACACTATCGAGTAATCGAACAAGACCGCCAACCCGTGCGCTTGGGTCATGAGGTCTTCAAGACCGGCAAGTTGAACCCAGAGACAGTTGAGGCGGCACTTAAGGTTCTCGGCGGTTTCAAAAAACTTGCCGATCGTTTTCATGTCAAGGCGATCCGTGCGGCCGGCACTAGCGCCCTGCGCGAAGCTTCGGATAGCCGGGCGTTTATTCGACGCGCCGCTAAGATCGGCATCCCACTCGAAGTCTTATCCGAAGAAGACGAGGCGCGGCTCATCAGTCTTGGCATCATGAGCGGCCTGCGCTTTCATCTGCCGCTCGGATTATTCCTCGACATTGGCGGCGGCAGCGTCGAGCTCGCGGTCGCCAATACCACGAATACCTACTGCTTATTCAGCCTGCCGTTGGGCGCGGTTCGTATGACCGAAAAACTGATCGCCCACGATCCCCCCCGTCGCAGAGAGGTCAGGGAACTGCGCGAGTATGTGCGGGGGCAGCTCAAGTCCGTGGTGCGACGCATCCAGCAAGAAAAGTTCACCATGGCCTTTGGCAGCGGCGGCACCATCACCGCCCTGGCGGAAACCGACGCACGGATAACCGGTTATCCGAATCGCGCCGGATCGTTGATCGTATTGCGCCGCCAGCGCCTAAAAACCTTGCTGGAACTTTTGCTCAACGAGCCCGCTGCCAAGCGCGCCGCCATGATCAGCGGCGACCCCAAACGCGCTGACATCATCATCGCGGGCGGGTTCGTACTTTACGAGATCATGTCGGAAATTGGTCTGGAATATATTTTCGTCTCCCGAAGAGGCCTGCGCGACGGCCTCATGGTTGACCTGCTGCAACAACGCTACGCCGAAAGCGGGCCATGGCATCCGGACGCCGACCGTGCCGAATCGCTCGATCAGGTTTGTCAAAAATATTTGTACGATGCCGCACACGCGCACCATGTCAGTCAATTGGCGCTCAACCTTTTCTACCAACTGCATGACCTGCACGGGTTGCCTGAGAGGTACGCGAGCATTCTCCACGCCGCGGCGATGCTGCACGACATCGGCCTTTTTCTGGCGGGGCCTAAGCACCACAAACATTCTTACTATCTGATCAAAAGTTCGGGCATGAACTCTTTCAACCGCCTTGATCTCGACTTGGTCGCCAATGTTGCGCGCTATCACCGCAAAGCGCATCCCAGCCAAAAGCACCTGGGGTTCAGCCAGCTCTCGCCGCCAAATCAGGAGATCGTCCGCAAGCTCAGCGCTTTAGTCAGGCTCGCCGACGCATTTGACTTCAAACATGGCCAGCAGGTCGATAATTTAAGCTGCACGTTCAAGAAAGCCCGCACCTTGACCTTATTGGCAGCGTCAGCCGGCAATCTCACGGAAGAAATCGAGTGGGCCGAACAAAAAGGTAAACTTATCCAGGAGGTTTTTAACGTCGACCTAGTAATCGAGAAGATCAAAACAACGCGTCCGCGGTAGCTTAGTTCTGAGGAGGAGACAATGCATCGACAGACTCATGATCGAAACATCCTTTTTCTCTGCGAAGACAACGCCCAAGTGAGCCAGATGCGGAGGCCGCAGCCTAACATGTGTCGCCGCCGCCAATAGCCGAATGCTGCTGCTTTGCATGGCCTGCGCATTGCCGTCGAGCTCCCGTTTCGACTTGACGATGGTAATCGTTGACATCGAGAGATGGAAAAGGAACGCTTGCGCAACGACAGCGATGTCGCCAGCGTCATCCAAAACACTGGCACAGTGCAGCAAAGACGGGCAATCTGGAGAACCGGTGCCACGGCGTAATGAGCCGGCGGTCGATCTCTAAATGCACCTGGGCGATGACACCATCGTCCGCGCAATTTAATCACTTCTTCGACAGAATTCGCAGCGTCAACGATCTCGAATGTTTTAATTATCTCGTCAAGCACTGCGTTACTTCCCGACAGAGCGGATTTTAACCGACTCTTAACCCTGTCGTTACTCGCTAGACACGTAAAAACTTTAACTTCCGCGTCGAATCGGTACCATGAAAACCAATTCGCGCACATGGAGTTAGTCCTCTCTGCGCTGCAAAACCCATGAGCGGCTTAACCCTAGCTTAAATCAGTTGTAACAGTTTCGTAACAATGACCCACTAAATATAGAAAAGGGAGAAATACCATATGAAAAAAGTCTTATTAGCCGTGACTATACTCGCTCTAATCGGGATTGCTCCACGAGCAGCCACGGCACAGATCGTGCGCATCGACGGTTCGAGCACAGTATTTCCTGTCACTGAAGCGGTCGCCGAAGAGTTCCAGAAAACGAAAAAGGGCAAAGTCAAAGTCACTGTGGGAATAGCCGGCACGGGCGGCGGCTTCAAGAAATTCTGCCGCGGCGAGACCGACATTTCGGACGCTTCGCGCCCGATCACGGTCAAGGAGCGCGAGGACTGCAAGAAGAACAACGTCGAATACATCGAGTTGCCGATCGCGCTCGATGCGCTGACCGTGATGGTCAATCCCAAGAACGATTGGGTGAAGGAGCTGACCGTCGCCGAGCTCAAGACGATCTGGCAGCCCGAAGCGCAGGGCAAGATCATGAACTGGAAGCAGGTTCGCGCCGGCTTTCCCGATCGCCC
>DASSGE010000872.1:0-16828 GCA_035693605.1 Binatia bacterium | reverse complement strand
CTCCGTAACGGTAAGATCCCACCAATCCTATATGGCCCGAAGACCGCGGCCGTTGGCCTAGCCCTCGACAAGAAAGAATTTTCTCGGCGTGTCGCGGGATTGCAAGGTTCCCACCTTGTACGGTTGAAGTCCGGCGCGGCCGCCCTGGCGGAAAAGGTAGCGCTCGTCAAGGACATGCAATTTCATCCGATCACCGGCGACGTGATTCATGCCGATTTCTACGAAGTCGATCTCACAGCAAAAATTCAGGTGCATGTGCCGCTCCACTTTGTCGGTAAAGCGGTGGGCATTGCGCGCGGCGGAATTTTGCAACCCATCGTGCGCGAGATCGAAGTTGAATGTTTGCCTCTCGATATTCCGGAATTTTTTGATGTTGACGTGAGCGCGTTGGATATCGGCGATTCGGTTCATATTGAAGACTTGCAGATGCCTGGCGGGGTTGCATCCCTTGCTGAGGACAATCTGGCGCTGGTGACTGTGGTGCCGCCCACAGTGGAAGAGACTCCGACCACCGCTGCTGCGCCGGCCGTGGAAGGTGCGCCAGTTGCTCCGGCGGACACGAAAAAAGAAAGCGCCGCTTAAGCTGATCGTTTCGCGCTTTCCGCGAGATTGGATGGGTGAAAATCGTCGTTGGGCTGGGCAATCCTGGAACAAAGTACAATGGCACGCGGCATAATATTGGATTCCTGTTCATCGATCGAGTCGCGCGACAGCACGGAATCGTCCTGGATCGGCATGAGTGTGACGCCCTGATTGGAAAGGGCAAGAGCAACGAAACCACGTTACTTTTGGCCAAGCCGCAGACCTTCATGAACCACAGCGGCGTGGCGGTGGCTGCGATAATTCATGAGTATGGCGTTTCGCCGGCAGACTTAATCGTCGTCTACGATGATCTGGATTTGCCGTTGGGCCGGATTAGGATTCGCACCTCGGGTAGCGCCGGCGGCCACCGTGGCATAAGTTCGATCATTGAACATTTAGGCGCTGTGCCGTTTTGCCGTATCCGTCTAGGCATCGGCCGTCCACCCGAAGCGGTCGCCGCCGTTGATTATGTGTTGGCGCCGTTCGCCGAAGCCGAAATTGGCGTGTTATCTGACGTCATGGACCGCGCCACTGAGGCACTTGGCTGTTTGCTATCTCAGGGAGCCCATGCGGCAATGGGAATTTATAATCGAGCGGGCTGACGAGTGCGGTACATTGTAAACGCCAAGTCCGTATGTTAAATAGACAATTTTCTTGTGGAGGGTAGTCACACGGTTACATTATACGAAACTCTTTTTGTCGTGCATCCGGAAAAAGGGCCAAGAAATAAAGAATTCATCGAGCGATTTAACAAAGTCGTCGAAGGCCAAGAGGGCACGATCGTTCAAGTCGAAGAGTGGGGGCTGCGCGATCTTGCTTATCGAATTGAAAAGCAAGGTAAAGGTTACTATACGCTAATGCGCTACAAGGCCACAGGAAAGGCCGTTGCAGAGCTCGAACGCAATCTTAAGCTCACCGACGGCATTCTAAGATACTTGACGACGCGCGCCGATGAGGACAGTCCGATGACGAGTCCTTCTGCACCGCGGGCCTATAGCGATGAGCCGCCGCGCCGAAATTACGACGACAGACGCAACTATGACGATAATAGATCGCGTGGTGGAGAACGAGAACCTTCGGCCTAGATTGGCTATGAGCATCGGATAAGACCGCTTGCGGTCTCTCTATTCTTCCAAAAACGCGAGTTTCCGCGAAGCACACGGGTGCAAAATTGATTGGACTTCCAGTCGCTGACTTCATGCACGGCTACGAAGTGAAAGACGAATAAGAGGTAACGTTATTATGGCACAATACGACCGGGGTCCGAGACCTAGCCGTGAGCGGTCCGATGACGACAAAGGTGGCCAGCGTCGCCGGCCGATGTTTCGGCGCAAGGTTTGCCGTTTTTGCGCCGACAAGAGCCTGCGAATCGACTACAAGGACCTGCGCACGATATCTTCTTTCGTTACCGAACGCGGCAAGATGACGCCAAGCCGGATCACGGGTAATTGCGCGCGCCATCAACGCCTGCTGACGACGGCGGTCAAACGCGCGCGCAGCATCGCTTTGCTGCCGTTCACTACCGCAAACAATTAAATCGGCATCTCTGGCCATTACCTATGCAGCGGCTGGAAGTCATTACCCGGTTTTTATTGGCTTTAGCCTTGAGTGTCGTTCTGTTTATGAGCGGTATCAGTCTGCCGCCGATCGGTGCTCTGTTGTTGCCGTTTGTCACTCAGCCCGTCCTCTTGTTCGGCTTTAAATACGGAATCGGTTACGGTCTTGGTGTCGTGCTCGTCGCGAGCTTGCTATTAGCGGTTTTCGCCGCCGAAGAACTGACTTTATTATATGGGATATTTGCCATTCTGGCTGGTGTCCTGTTCGGACTTGTTGGACGGCTACGTAATGTCGAATATGTCATGGTCGGCGCCGCGTCGGCGATGTTCATCTGGACGCTAGGCGTGGCGCGGTATTTTTTCGGCTCTTGGTCCGCACTCGCAGCTGATTTTCGCAGCGGCTTGAGCCAACAGTTTGCCGCCGCCGCGCGAATGCAGGAGCAACTGGGTTTCGCCAAAGACAGTGTGGAATTGCTAAAGGAAAGAATGCCGCAGTTGATTGAAATGACATTACAACTGTTACCCGGGTTATTGTTTCTGACTTTTGCGTTCATCGCTTTGATTAATATTCTTTCGCTCCGCCGGCGTTTTCCGGAGCACCGTGCCAAGTGGTTCGCGGTCGAAAACTTTCGCGACTGGAAAGGCCCGGAAGTGTTGGTTTGGGGGTTGATCGCGTGCGGGTTTAGCTTGTTTTTCCCGGTTCCTGATCTGGTGCGTCTGATCGCCATGAATCTGTTATTGATCGTCGGTGCTTTTTATTTCGCTCAAGGGCTGGCGGTGATCGCGTTTTTTTTTCACAAGAACAACGTGCCGCGATTTCTGCGCGGAATTACTTATATCTTAATCGTATTTCAACAAATATTTACGCTTATGGTTGTCGGTCTCGGGCTGTTCGACCTGTGGGGCGATTTTCGCCGCTTGGGTAAAAACAATCTGACTCCGAGCCAAGCGTCCTAGCGGAGGAATCATGGAAGTTATACTCAAAGAAGATATCGCCAACGTCGGTAAGATCGGCGAAGTTGTCCGCGTGCGAGACGGTTACGCGCGTAATTTTTTACTGCCGCGCGGCTTGGTGCTGGAGGCCAATAAGAAGAATCTCAAGACTTTCGAGCATTCGAAAAAGATTATTGCCGACCAGAAGCAAAAGGTTTTGCGTCAAGCTCAGGCGGTGGGCGACCAATTGGCCGGAGTATCGCTGGTGATTCCAATGAAGGTGGGTGAAGAAGGCAGGCTCTTCGGTTCGGTTACCAATATGCAGATCGAGAAGGCTCTCAAGGCCAAGGGTCTTGCCGTCGACCGGCGCAAGATCCACTTGAAGGAAACCATCAAAGTCGCCGGTGACTACGAGGTTCCGGTCCGGTTGTCGGCCGATCTTACGGTATCCCTCAAAGTGTCGGTGATCTCCGACAACAAAGAGCAAGCGACTAGGTAAGACATTCTATCTGTCCGATCACGGTGGGGTGGGCGCGTCCGCGTCTCACCCCATTTTTGTTTTTACAAATATCGCGGACATGCACGTTGATAGTTGAATCAGGCCCGGTCAACCAGATTGGCACGGGCACTATTCTCAAATGAATTTCATTACGGCCCATCGTCCTTGGTTATTCGGCGTTGAGCGTGGCCGGCTGCTCATCTTCGCAGCGGCGATTCTGTGGAGCCTGGCCGGGGTGTTTATCAAGTTCTTGGATCTGCACCCCCTGGCCATCGTGTTCTACCGCAGCCTATTCGCCTCACTGGTCTTCATGCCGTTTGTAAAGCGCGGCGACGTGCGCTGCAGTGTTACGATTTTGCTATCGGTGCTGACATACACGGCGGCGATCAGTGTGTTCGTTTCCGCCAACAAGTTGACCAGCGCCGCCAATGCCATCGTGCTGCAGTACACGGCGCCGCTCTTTGTGTTCCTATTTTCCTGGCTGGCGCTGCGGGAAAAAATTGCCAAGCCCAATCTTTTTGCACTATGCGTGGCGATGATCGGAATTGGAATCATTTCGCTCGACAGCGTCGGTGAGCCGGAGATGGCGGGGGTCGGGCTCGCACTCGTGAGCGGCCTATTGTTCGCGGGCTACATGATCAATTTACAACGTACCAAAAACATCAGTCCGGTTTACCTGACCTGGATCAATAATTTGGTCTGCGCGTGTTTACTCTTCTGGGCGGTGCAAGGGCGTTTGGCGTTGACTGTGGATCAGATAGCCCTACTCGCGGTCATGGGCGCAGTGCAGTTGGGTGCGCCCTATTATCTATTTTCCAAGGGCTTACAGACTGTGTCGTTGCCGGAGGCAGCGCTGATCGCACTGATCGAGCCGGTGCTCAATCCGTTGTGGGTAGGCTTAATCGTCGGTGAGTTACCGTCGCGAGCAACTGTAGGGGGCGGTGCAATGATCCTATTGGGCCTCGGCGTGCGCTATGTTTGGCCGTTAACCGCTGCGCACGCCGAAACCGAAGACCTCAATTCGACCAATTGAGGTCGTGTTTATTCGGAGATGCGCACGTTGCCGGGATGGCGAATTTTGTCCATTTCCTCCTTGGGCAGCGTCTTGATGTCCTTGCGCAACTCGTAATTGATATGCTGGATTGCTTCCGAGGGGCCGGAGCGGTTGCCCATCAGCACCATCGGACCGCTTCCGGTATTCTCCAACTGATAGAATGACCCGCCGGTGATGGTTGCCACTTTGCCGGGTGTCATGACGGCCTTGCCGCCGTCGGGAAAATGCATGGTGCACTCACCGTCTATGACATAGAACGTTTGATCGGCGTTGTGGCAGTGCATATCATCGGCGTCGCCGGGCTTGGGGTAAACATGCACCCAGGCGTGGAACTTCTTGGTGTTGAAAATTACCTGGCGTTTGCCTTCACCAGCCTTTTTGACCATATCGATAATTTCAATCGGCATAGGGCCTCCTTAAATCTTTAGTGGCAAAATATAGCGCGGCAGCGTTGCTGTCAAATTCCACTGCGTCAGGGATTCACATTCAAAATCGATTTGTGATAGTTTTTGGCCCATTAAGCTTTAACTTGAGGAGGCGATTATGTCGATGCATTGGGGAATGGCGAATCGTTTAGCCCGTATTATTAAACCGGACGGCCGGGCGGTCATGCTCGCCGTCGACCACGGTTATTTTCTCGGACCGACCAGCGGTCTCGAAGAGCCGCGCAAAACCATCGAACCGCTGATGCCGCACGCGGATTCGATCATGTTGACGCGCGGGGTGCTGCGCACTTCAGTGGACGCCCGTGCCGACAAGCCCATCGTTCTGCGAGTCTCGGGCGGCACGAGCATTCTTAAAGAGTTGTCCAACGAAGACATTACCGTATCGATCGAGGAGTGCATTCGACTCAATGTCTCGGCGATTGCGCTGTCGATCTTCGTCGGCTCGGAATTCGAGAAAGAGACCTTGGTCAGTTTGGCCAAGTTGGTTGACGAGGGCGAAAAGTATGGCATTCCCGTGTTGGCCGTCACGGCAGTCGGTAAAGACATGGCGCGCGACGTGCGCTATCTCGGTTTGTCTTGCCGCATTGCCGCGGAGATGGGCGCGCACATTGTCAAAACCTACTACTGTGAAAATTTCGAAGAGCTGATCGGCAGCTGCCCCGTCCCGGTCATCGTCGCCGGCGGCAAGAAAACTCCTGAATTGGAAGCGCTCGAACTCACCTATAATGCCGTCAAAGGCGGCGCCGTCGGCGTTGATATGGGGCGGAATATTTTTCAATCCGACTCGCCTGTGGGGATGATCAAAGCGGTGCGCGCCATCGTGCATGACAATGTCTCGGTGAAAGAGTCGTTTAAAATCTACGAGAGCGAAAAGACTTCCAAGGCGCGCAAAGCCAGTTAATAAAAAAGTTGCTGCAGTTTGTTGCGCAAACAATGAACATGCGCGTCGCGATGTACTACAACAACCGAGATGTTCGGTTGGAGGAGCTGCCGGTCCCTACTATTGGTCCGGGCGAGTTACTGTTGCGAACGCGGGCGAGCGGAGTTTGCGGCAGCGATTTGATGGAGTGGTACCGTATCAAAAAAGCGCCGTTGGTGTTGGGGCATGAGATCACTGCGGAGGTTGTCGAAGTAGGCGCTGGAGTTTCGAATTACAAACCCGGCGACCGTGTGTTTTCCACTCACCACGTACCGTGCGGCACATGCCGTTATTGCAAAGCCGGGCACCAATCGGTGTGCGATCTGCTGCGCAACACCCATTTTGAGCCCGGCGGATTCGCCGAATATATACGCGTGCCGAAAATTAACGTCGAACTTGGCACGCTAAGGATTCCCGATTCAATGACCTTCGATGAAGGTTCCTTTATTGAGCCGCTGGCTTGTGTCGTGCGGGCGCATCGATTCGCCAAGCTCGCGGCTGGCCAGACTGTATTGGTGATCGGCAGCGGTATTTCCGGCTTGCTGCACATTCAGCTCGCACGGGCGCGCGGTGCCGCCCGGATCATCGCCACCGATATCAGTGGCTACCGTTTGAGTGCAGCGAAAAAGTTTGGCGCCGATGCGACAATCCACGGCGCGGACGAAGTGCCGGCTAAGGTTAAGGATCTCAACCAAGGCCGGCTGGCCGATCTGGTGATTGTCTGCACCGGCGCCATACCGGCAATCCAGCAGGCGACGAAATCGGTTGACAGAGGCGGTACATTGCTATTTTTTGCGCCGACTGCGGCGGGGGTTGAAGTGCCGATTCCGCTGTTCGATTTCTGGCGCGATGAAATCAAGGTGGTGACTTCTTATGCGGGCAGCGGCGACGATTTGAAAGAGTCGTTACAGTTAATTCGCGACCATCAAGTGCGAGTCGCTGACATGGTGACACACCGATTGCCGCTGGCGGAAACGGGCATCGGTTTTCAGTTAACCGCGAGCGGGCAGGATTCTCTCAAGGTCATCATCGATCCGCTGCTTTGATTATGCGAGCGGTATAGCAAGCTGAAACGCTGCAGGCTATTTTGTAATCCCCAATTCCTTTCGCGCCTTGTCCAGGAAGCTGTAGTCGACGACGTCGGCGACCGTCACGGATTTAGTTACTTTCGCGCTCTCGCGGGCGAGGTCGATGAGCACCTGCACGGATTCGGGCTTGACGTAGGCGTCTTTGGTGAGCACGCGGCCGACTTGGCGCGACATTTCAGCTGCCATCTTGCGGTCGCTCACCTTCCACTGTTTCATCAGAATATTGGTCACCGCTTCGGTGTTGTTCTTATCCCAGACGAATTGCAGGCCGCGCAGTGTGGCGCGAACCATGCGGTAGACTTCGTCTGGGTTCTCGCGGATCTTTTTTTCTGAAGTGCCAAATCCGTTCTGGGGAAATTCGATCACGTCGCCAAGAAAAAGTAGTTCGTGATAACCTTTTTCCTGGGCGATGATATTTTCGGGCACGGAAATCAGCGATGCTTCGACGACACCAGATTCCAAAACCGCCAGCCGGCTAGCGGCATTGCCGGACATCTGCAGAACGGAGACGTCCTTGCCGGGTTCGAGACCGATTTGTTTGAGCGCTTGATTGGCGAGCAGCGTCGCAGAACCGCCGGGCGAGCTGCCGGCGATTTTCTTGCCTTTGAGCTGCTTCAAATCTTTGATGCTTTTCTGGCCCATCAAGAACAACAGCGGCTTTGACACGGTGAAGAGCAGGACTTTCATCGGCCGGCCTTGCACCGCCGCGCCGATGGTGCCGGTGACCGCGCCATTGAAGTCGACGTCGCCGTTCAGGACTGCGGTACTCGCCAGGTTGGCGGGCATGAAGATGATTTCCAGATCGATGCCTTCGTCTTTGAAAAAGCCGCGATGCAGAGCCGTGTAGAGCGCGAGGAATGAGACATTGGTCGACGAACTCGCCATCCGGACTTTTTTCAATGCTTGTGCGTCGGCGCGCGGCTCGAAGCCGGATGCAACAAAAAGTGTAAGCAGGGTTGCGTTCAGAAATTTAAGCGCTCGCATTTTTGTCTCCTTGTCGATCGAGTCAATCCAACTGGCTCCACTCTTTGAATTCTTCAAGACCCAGTTGTTGCAGCGTATCCATGAACGGGCGGCCGGTGTGTTCGTGGCGGCCGGAGATTTTGTAATATTCGTAAACTAGGCCCGGCAGCCATTTCGCGATGGTGAAGCCTTGGTACTTACCGTCGGGGATCGGTTCCAAAAATCTCGGACCGACATCTTGCCAGTCATGCTCGGCGATCCAGCCGCGCTGCGTGCCGAAGACGCTCTGTAAAATAATCGCCCGGTGGCCGGCGTCGATCAGTTCGTCCAAGCTCACGTCCCATCCCGTCGTGGCGTTCAGCGCGTCGAGCATGCTCTGCACGCCGTCGCGCGGTTTGTCGTTCAAGGCGAACCAGCAGCCGCCCATGATGCCGCAGGCTTGGCGAACTTTTTCGGTGATCAGATGCGAGCTCGTCCAACCTGCCGGTTGATTGGGGTCGAGCGGCCCCCACTTTTCACGATATTTGAGATCGGCGGGTGGTTCAGTGCCGCCGGCACCTTGCGGCTTCATGCCGCCGCTGGCGACCAGCTCGCGCAGCATCTGGCTCAACATCGGCCGCCACTCGTGTTGGGCGGGCGTGCCGCCTTTGGTGTGGACGACCCAATTCTTCGCTTCTCCGCCCAATTCTTCTGCCAGTTCTTTGGGGCCATCGGCGAGAATATTGCCGAGCCAAGTTTCGCGCCGGGCGCAGCGCTCGAGCAAAGTCTCGACCGCTTCCATATTGCCCCATTCCAATTTCAAACCGTCGGTCTTGTCGGGCCCGAGCACGCCCTTTTCCCAGGCTTCGAAGGCGAGTCCGGCGCCGCAGGCATAGTGGCTGCACTCGATGCCAAGGTCGTTGATGCGCTCTGAGAGATAGAGCACGTCATTGCCTTTGAAGCCGAGATTGTAAAATGTGTCCATCCACTCACTGCCGGCGTTGAAGTGACCGATCTTGCCTTTGAAGCGACCCTCGCCGATCTCGACGTCCCACGGACACATGCGCGGGCATTGGAAGCAGGGGCGGAGCGTGACGCGATTTTGGTCGAGGCCTTTGGCCTCGTCCGTGATGATGGTGCTGCGCCAATTTAATTTGGTTATCGCACCCCAGTCCTCGCCGTGGCCGACGCTGGTGAGCCGTTTCTTGACGGTGGTCTTGCGTGACGCGATCGCTTTGGCCCAGCGCGCACCGGCATCGATCAACTTATGCTTGTCGTGCAAGCGCGGCCGCTTGGTGCCCCAAGCGACGAAGGCTTTAAGTTTCTTCGAGCCCATGACTGCACCCAGGCCATGGGCGGCCGTATGATTGTAGTCGTTGACGAGCATGGCGGCGCGGACGAGATTCTCACCTGCAGGTCCGATCGCGCCGACGCGGGCATCCTGATGGCCAGAATCCTCGCGCAGTGTATGTTCGGTGTCGCGGATGCCTTTGCCCCAAACATGGCTGGCATCGCGCAACTCGACTTTATCTTCACCAATGTAGAGATACTTTGGCGACTGGGCCGCGCCGGTAACGATGATGCCGTCATACCCGGCGGCTTTTAAAGAAGTGCCGAAGTAGCCGCTGGTCGCTCCGCGGCCGAGGGTGTATTTGGTCGCCGGGCTCAAATAGACGAAGCACATTTTCGTTCCGCCAGGAGTTAAGCCGGTGCCGGTGATCGGGCCGGTCATGCCGACGATAATGTTGCGCGGATCGTAGGGGTCAATGCCGAGCGGGAGTTCGTTCAGAAGAACGTATTCGGCGAAAAGCTGCCCGCCCCAATATTTGCGCAGAAGCGGCTCTTCGGGGAGATTTACATCGCTGAGTTTTGCCGTCGTCATGTCGACGCGCAAGATTTTTCCCATGTAGCCGCCCGGGAGACGGGTTTTTCGGACGCTCGGGAAAAAGTTTGCGTATTCGGGGTTGGCCATTATCGTGCCTCGATAAACCAGATTTGTTTCAGTAGTTTCAATCGTTCCAAATGTTCCAAGTGTCCCGGAGAGTTTGTTCCGTTGTTCCGAGTTCTAAAATGATTGCAACGTTTAACAGTTGGAACCTATGGAGAGCGAACGCGGAGCGTTCGCTAATCCGCCGCAGCCCATAGGACGCGATCGGCGGGCAGATCGATATTCAATCTTTCCCAACTATCGCCGCAGTCTCGGCTAATCATCAAATCGCCCGCTCCCCCCGCACCGGAGGCGTGGCCGCGGGCGACGTTGCCGAAGCCGGCGAACACCGACTTGTGATCGGTGGGATGATGCACCATTGCCCAGACCATGGAGTCGAGTTCTTCGGCGAGGCCATTGGTGATTCGGGTCCATGATTGTGCGCCGTCGGTGCTTTTGTAGATCGCGGCGCGTGCGCCGCGGTTTTCTCTGCGCCAGAAACCCGGTGAGCCGTCGGCGGTTCCGATGAGCATGGTCGAAGATTCGCCAACGCGGTCTGAATTCAAAAATAAAAAGTCGTGAAAGTAATCGTGACTCATGCCATTCTCGGCGCGAGTCCAACCAACTTCCGGTTTATCGCTGGTGAAAAAGCCGCGGGCGCTCGCGACGTAGTAACGGTCGTTGCGTTTGGGAAAGTTGGCGATCACATGGATGTCGAGATAGTCGATGCCTTTGCTGACATCCTCCCACGTGGCGCCGCGGTCGAAGCTGCGGACAATACCGCCATGCTCGAGGCACAAATAAATCGTTTGCGGATTGTCCGGATGAACATGAATGTTGCGCACATGGCCATGATGCGGCGCCTGCGGATACCACCAGTTCTTGCGCACTGACTGCGGCAGCTTTTTAAGCGAAGCGATTTCCTGCCAGCTCTCGCCGCCGTCTTCGCTGCGAAACAGGCCCACCGGTTCGATGCCAGTGTAGACAGTTTTATCGTCAGTCGGGTCGACGGTGACCGAGCGGATGTCGCCGTCGAACACCTTCACCCAGCTCCTGCCGCCGTCCAATGTTCGATAGAGCCCGTCATGAGTGACGCCGACAAAAACGCTTTCCGGCACCTGCTTGCAACCGTGAATCGAATCGATAATGCCGTCTTCAAAATGGCGAGAAACTTCCTGCCAGCCGGAATCAGTCGATTTCCAGACGATCAGCCCATGTTGGGTGCCGGCGTATAAACGGACGCCTTCGCTCATAAAACCTCCGTAGTTCCAGTCGTTCCAAATGTTCGGATTCCGGTTACGCCTGGAACTAATGGAACAGTTGGGAACCATTGGAACACTGTTCCCATGTTACGGGAACAACTCAATTTTCCCCGTCCCACCTTGTTTATCCCATTGCGATTCTATTCTCGAGAAAAACTCCCAGGCGCGGTTGGCCCGGCGCTCGAAGTCGATCTCGGCGTTGAACGTTTTGCATTCCTCGGCGCTGAAATGCTCCACCGGGCCGAGCGCCGCGGCTTGCATGGTTTTTTTGGCATCGTCTTCTAAGATCAACGACGCAAATAACACCTCAGGCAAGCTTTTGCCGGCGACCACGATCCCGTGGCCGCGCATGAGCAACGCCCGACTGTTGCCAATGGTTTTCAGCATGGCATCGCCGCGCTTGGGCGTGGTGACCAGATGAGCTTCTTTGTATAGCGGCACGCCTTCGCCGAACACCGTGCCTTGCAGTGTGACCGGATGAAACTCGCGCTGAGCGATTGCAAACAAGGTCGCATAGGGTGTGTGCAAGTGAGCGACAGCGAGAGCATCCGAGCGTGCCGCATGCAACGCCGTGTGAATTGGCCACTCCACCGGCGGTGGTATAGTGCCGTGGGTGGGCTTGCCGGTTAAATCGATGGGGATCATGTCCGAAGCCGTGAAGTGAGCCTTGTCCGAGCCCGAGCCGGGGGTGACGTAAACCGTTTTGGTTTCCGGTTGAAACACGCTGACGTGGCCGAACAAGCCGATGAGCCCTTGCATGGCGAAGATCCGCGTGCAGGTCGCGAGCTGCTCGCGCAATTCCTGTTCCGTTGCCATTTATTTAGTTCTCCTCTGTGCCATTTCCAATTCCTCTTTGACCTCCTTGACCAGCTGCAAATGCAGCAGTCGTTCAGGGGGTATGTCCTCTTTGAAACCAAGAGGAATTTTAATGTCGTATTCGAGAAAGTTCTTGATGCCTTCCGGTGTCGGCAAACCGGGCACACCTTGGGGTAGCGCGCGCACGTAGTTTTTTGTGCCTTCGACGATCATCGCTTTGCTGGCGCGGCCGAGCTGAAGTTTCTTCATACCCAGATCCACGGCGTCTTCCGGCCGGTCACGGACGAAAATCAGGCCGCGAATCGCGGCTTGGAGCCAACGCTTGATCTGTGCCGGGTTCTCACGAATTTTTCTATCGGTAGCGACGAAGCCTTGAAAGGGCATAGGAAACAAATCGCCGAGAAATCCGAGGGAGACGAGACCTTCCTTTTGCGCGAAGACGAGCCCGCCGGGATCAACGACCGCTGCGTGAGCCGCGCCGGTTTTGATCGCGGTAATTCTGGTGTTGGTGTCCGAGCCCATGGAGATGCGAATCATGTCGCGCGACGACACGCCGCCGCGCTCGGCGAACATGGTCATCATTCGATCCTGGGTGTCGCCTGGGCTGCCGACGGCGATTCTCTTACCCTTCATATCTGCCGCTGTTTTCATGCTTGGGTCGGCGACCAGATAGAATGTGACCTTCTCCGTCTGAAAATAGATGCCCTTCACGGGCGCCCCTTTGAGGGCCGCCCGCATGCCACTGCCACCGCCACCGCTGAAATCAACGTCTCCGCTCAGCAGCGCGGCCGTAGCTAGCGGCCCCGAGATGACCACGGTTTCATTCTCCAATCCTTCATCTTTGAAAAAGCCGCGGGCGTCGGCGACATAGATGGAGAGATAGTTTAAGTTCGCTTGGGGAATGGCGGTGCGGATTTTTTCGGCGCGGGCGTAACTCGCCGCGAATATCGAAACGATGATTGCCAAACCAGCACCGGTAACGAATTTTGCTGATTTGCTATTTCTTCCCCCTCGACGGGCGAGGATTAAGGTCGGGGTGCCCGTCAATTCTAATTGAGTGCCTGGCACCCCCATCCTAAACTTCCCCCGTCGAGGGGGACGGAATAATTCGGACGAAGTATGATTCAAAAAGTGGTTTCTATCGCTCACGAGAAATACCGGTAGATCAATCTTTTCGGGTGCGTGATCGCCAGCCACAGTGCGCGCATTTTGCCGGCGACGCCGCACCGCGGCGTAAACAGGTCCTTAAGCATCAATCCCAACGGAATGCGATGCTTGGGAAATCTGCCGGTGGCGATGTCGCGTACGCCGTATTGGTCTTTGCCTTCTTTCAAGACATAGACGACGCTGCCGCCGCCGGCCTCTTTGTCGCCGTAGATATAGCCTCCCACCGCTTCGGCCTGGGTTTTAGCCTTTTCGGCGATCTCGTCGGTGAAGCCGAAATCGAGAGCGTTCACAGGGCAGGCTTGCACGCAAAAGGGCTGCTTGTCGTCGCTGATGCGGTCGCTACACATGGTGCATTTACTGGCCTTGCCGGTGATTTCGTTTTTCGTGATGACTTCCCAGGGGCAGGCGTGGATGCAGTATTCGCAGCCGATGCAGACATCCTTGTTGATGACCACCGCACCTTCTTCGTATTTGGTGATTGCCTCGACTGGGCAGACTGCGGCGCAGGCGGCGAAGTCGCAGTGCATGCAGCTGTTTCTCGCCCAGATTGGCGACAACCCTTCAAGCACCGGTGGCTCCATGGTGATCCAATTGGTGCTTGAGAGTTGGTAAAGGCTGGTGCGGTCGTGATCGTTCCAATCCTTGCAGGCCTGCACGCAGTGGCGGCAGCCGATACATTTGGTCGCGTCGAATAAAATGCTCCGCGGCTTGCCGTCACGCAGCCGCCCGGTGGGAACCAGGTTGCCGTATTCACGGGTTAGAATTTCTGTCGGTTTGATCGCCATGCTGCTCCTTTCGAGCTCACGTTCAGCGTGGGTGTATCATTTAAGATTTGTGGGCGTCAACAGAGCGGCAACCAACAATGGAGCATTGATAATGGAAAATGGGGAACCGAGATAAACGTTCATCGCTGCTCTTGTTTTTTGGCATTGGTCCCGACTAGCATGCGGTTAATTAAGGTTTTCGATCGGGAAGGAGATTCACATGGCTTCAGGAACGTGGCGCGGCATTGTCGGTGTGGTGAAACCGACCTATGGCTCCGGATCGTTGGTGGAATTTATTCGGCTCTTGCCGGAGGGCGTCGGCTGCATTCCGATGTACGCCGGCATCAAGGAACACTCAGAACGTGGCTACCTTGGCGCTATGGAAAACTATCATGTCAAAGTGGCAGAACTGGCCGAGATCGGCGTCGATTTGATGCATCCCGAGGGCGGGCCGCCGTTCATGGTGCGCGGACATCAGGCCGAGCAGGAGATCGTCAGCGCTTGGGAGGCCAAGTATAAAGTGCCGATCTTTACCTCTGGGATGTCGCAGGCCCAAGCGCTGCGCGCTTTAGGGATCAAGAGGTTTGTCGGCTGCACTTATTTTCGCGATCAGAAAATGAACGATGTGTTCACTCGCTACTTTACCGACTGCGGATTCGAGGTGCTCGGCATGGAAGGCATGGACACATCGCCCAGCGAAGCGGACGGAATTTCCAACGAGACGATCTATCGGCATCTCAAAGCGTCGTTCAACAAACATCCGACGGCGCAGGGGATCTACTTGCTCGGCTCCGGCGCTTGGGGAATCAAAGATATTGTTACCGCGGAGAACGATCTCGGTGTGCCGGTGGTTCATCCCGTCGCGGCGCGGATTTGGTACGTGCAGAAACTGTTAAAGATCAAGAATCCGTTAAAGGGTGCCAGTCGGTTGTTGGAAGAGTTGCCATCAGTCGCTGGGTGATCGATTGCGATCAGTCGAGTTGACTCCACTCTTGGAATTCTTGTAAGCCGAGCTTCTCCAGCGTGTCTTTGAATGGCCTACCGGTTCTTTCGTGTCGCCCCGAGAGTTTGTAGTAATCCCAGATCATGTCGGGCAGCCACTTGGCGATGGTGAAGCCTTTGTATTTGCCATCGGGGATTGGTTCTAAAAACCTTGGACCGACGTCCTGCCAGTCGAAGTCGGCGATCCACCCACGCTGGGTGCCGAACAGGCTTTGCAAAATCATGCTGCGGTGGCCGGCTTGTAACGCTTCAGCCATGGAAAAATTCCAGCCGGTGATGGCGTTGAAGGCGTCGACGATCGAATTCAAACCGTCTTTCTTGTGCGCTTCTTGAGCGAACCAGCAGCCGCCGAAGATGCCGGTGAACTGGCGATACTGTTCCGACAAGACATGGGACCAAACCCAGCCTTCGGGACTATCCATTTCCAGCGGGCCCCAATGCTCGTTGTCGCGCAGATCGGGCGGGGGATTTTTCGAGCCGCCGCCTTGCGGCTTCATGCCGCCACTGGCGACCAGTTCTCTCAACATTTGACCGAGCAGCGGTCGCCACTCATGCATCGCCGGCGTGCCGCCTTTGGTATGGACCGCCCAGTTGGGCGCGTCGCCGCCAAGGGCCTCGGCGAGCTGTTTGGGTCCTTCGGCGAGTAGATTGCCGAGCCACCCTTCACGATGTGTGGCCATATCCAACAGTTTATCGACGGCGTCGACGTTGCCCCATTCGAGTTTCAGGCCGCCCGTTCGGTCCGGACCGAGCAAGCCTTTCTCCCAGGCTTCGAATGCGACGCCGGCGCCGCAGGAGAAGTGGCTGCACTCGATGCCTAGATTATTGATCTTCTCGGCCAGATAGAGCACCGCGTTGCCTTTGATGCCGAGGTTGAAAAAAGTATCGAGCCATTCGCCGCCGGCGTTGAAATGAACCACCGTTCCTTTGAACTGGCCCTCACCCAACTTGGCATCCCAGGGGCACATGCGGGCGCACTGGAAGCACGGCCGGAGCACCACGTCATTGTCGGCGAAGCCGGCGATATGCGCCGGTTGAATGTCGGTGCTGCGCCAGTTCAAATTATTCAGCGCGCCCCAGGCGTCGCCATGGCCGTACTTGGTTTTCTTTTTCTTGACGTCGTGTTGCTGCAAGACATTGCGCCAGCGCAAGCCGGCGTCGGCGAGCTTGGCTTTATCTCGATGGCTTGGCCGGATCGTCCCGGAGACGACGATGGCTTTTAATTTTTTCGAGCCGAGCACGGCCCCGCCGCTGTGGGCGGCGAAATGATTGTAGTCGTTGGCGAGCATGGCGCCGCGGTTCAGATTCTCCCCGGCGGGCCCGATGCAGAGCACTCTGGCGTCGCGGTTGCCGACGATCTGGCGCAAGCGGTCCTCGGTGTCGCGGGTGCCGAGACCCCAGACTTTCGCGCCGTCGCGCAGTTCCGCGTGGCCGTCCTTGACGTAGAGATAGACCGGCTTCGCCGACACGCCCTCAACGATGACGCCATCGTAGCCGGCGGCCTTGAGATAGGTTGCCCAGTAGCCGCTGGTCGCGCCGCGGCCCAATGTCTTATTGGTCAGCGGGCTCAGGTAAACGGCAGTCATCTTCGTGCCGCCAGGCGTGAAGCCGTTGCCGGTGAGCGGGCCGGTCATCATGACCACTTTGTTTTCCGGACCGAAGGGCGTCGCGTCGAGAGGCAATTCGTTCATCAAGATATACAGCGCCAGCGCTTGGCCGCCGATGAATTTTTTCAGGATCGGTTCTTCGGGCAGATTTTCATCCGTGAGCTTGCCGGTGGTCAGATCGACGCGAAGAATTTTGCCCATGTAACCGCCGGGGAGGGCGGTGGTGCGTTGGGCTGGGAAGAGATTCATCGATTGGCTCGCCTC
>DASSGE010000871.1:0-3522 GCA_035693605.1 Binatia bacterium | reverse complement strand
GCTGCACACCCCGATCCCGTGGATGCTCGGTCCGATGATCGCCGTCGCGAGCCTAAATCTGCTTGGCGTGCCGATGCATTCGCCGCCGTACGCGCGCCAATTGGGCCAGGTGATCTTGGGATCGGCCGTGTCGCTTTACTTCACGCCGCCTGTGGTGGCCGCCCTTGCCGGTAATCTGCCCGCGGTTTTGGCCGCCACGGTCGCGGTTTTTATTGTCGGTATTTTCGGCGCGCTGACCTTGAGCAAAGCGTCCGGTGTCGATTGGAAGTCAACCTTCTTCGCATCGATACCGGGCGGCGCGATGGCTATGGCTGTACTTGCCGACCGTTACGGCGCGCAGATGTCGCCGGTGGCGGTGGCGCACAGCCTGCGGGTTTCGCTCGTCGTCATCATCGTGCCTTTGGTCCTGACCTACAGCGGTATCCCGCTGGAAGCCGCTGCCTATAAACCCAATCTACCGCTGGTGCCGGTGATTTTAGCGATCTGGTTAGCCGTCAGCTGGTTCCTCGGCGAACTCTCGGAACATTGGCATTTTCATAACGGCTGTCTTCTGGTGCCGATTTTTTTTGGCGCAGCGCTAACCATGGGCGGCGTGGAATTGTCATCGGTGCCGCACTGGCTCACCGATTTAGCCCAGCTCATGTTCGGTTTGGTTCTGGGCGCGCGTTACGAACGGGCCTTCTTCGTGCGCCACAAGCTATTTATTCCCTTCGCGCTGCTCAACTCATTTTTCATTCTGGTTGCCTCGGCGATCGCCGGCGCCGCCCTCGCCTGGGCCTTCGACCTGCCGATCGCGACCATGATTCTTGCAACCTCTCCCGGCGGGCTGGCGGAGATGACGATTACCGCCCAAGCGCTCCATATCAGCGTGCCGCTGGTCGTAGCGTTTCATTTATTTCGCGTGGTCGTCGTCAACATGGGCACGCAGCATATCTTCCTTGGAGTTTCGCGCGTGCTTGCGCGTGCGCCGAAGAGTGAGCCTTTGACGCCAAGTCCCGATCTCTAAACGATCATTGCGTAGTGCTCAGAAATTAGCTGCTGCTGTTTCTCCTTGCCGAAAACCCTGCGAACGATGTATGATCGAAAAATAAAACTTCGTAAAAAACTTCATTCAATTATGACTGAGGAACAATTGCTATGTCGGGTGCGAGTAGATCCAACGGTCTGTTCTGGGCGTCCTTACATCCGCGGCACCAGAATCCAGATCGCGGTGATTCTCGATGCGCTCAGCCAAGGCCTGTCGCCGCGAGACGTTCTCGATCACTATCCTGATCTAAAAACCGATGACCTGCGCGCCGCAATCGCCTATGCTTGTAAGCTCGCTCGGGAGAACGGCGGTCTGGCCGTGCTCAACCCGCAACGCGGTATCAATGCGAGTCTTCAGCTGCGATAACGCGAATCGCATCAGGCTCTAACGCAGCTATTACCGTGCTTCCTCCGCTCACGTCCCAGGTCTGACAGGGTTCAGAAGGTGATGAACCGAGCAAAGTAAAGCCGGCGCACTCGACAACAATCGGGCTGTCCGCTTGCACGTAAAACGCTTCACGTATTTTTTCTTCTGAGTTGAACTAGCCTCGGCTGATGTGACTCATCCGCGGCAATCACCACCGCGCGGGCGCGAATGCAGAGTATCACTTTCGCGCCCGCAGCATAGCCGTCGATATCGCAAAGCTTTCGCCTCGACTGCAACTCTCGACATCGCCCCGTTGGCAAATTCAATGATCGGCTCAGGCGACTTTCAAAGTCGACGATACCGGCGAACAGATCGTTCACGAAACCGGTCGAAGCTTTAGGGGATTCAGGTTAACTCAAGACGACGCACTCTCGCCAAAGATCCAGCGCCGCTTCATGCGCGCGCCGTAAGTCAAACCGAAGCGCCGTTTGGCCACTTCGGTAATGACTTGTACGGCTTCGTCGGCGGAGTCGGTGATGGTGATTCTTTCGAGATCGACGGCATCGATGGTTCGTGCCTTGACCAAACGTTCGGACATAAATTCCATCAGCGGCGCCCAAAACTCTCTGCCCATAAGGACCAAGGGGAACTCGCGAATCTTTGCCGTTTGGATCAAGGTCGCGGTTTCAAAGATCTCGTCCATCGTGCCGAAGCCTCCCGGCAGTGCTATGAACGCGTAGGAATATTTCACTAACATGACTTTGCGTACGAAGAAATAACGAAAAGTCACCCAGTGGTCGAGGTAAGCATTGTGTTTTTGCTCTTGGGGCAGCACGATATTGCAGCCAATCGAGCGGCCACCGACGTCTTTGGCGCCGCGGTTGGCTGCTTCCATGATGCCCGGGCCACCGCCAGTCATCACGGTGAAACCGGCGCTCGCCAGACCGGCGCCGACTTGGCGCGCCATACGGTAGTAAGGATTGACTTCAGTAAAGCGCGCCGAGCCAAACACAGTCACGCAGGGCCCGGCAAAATGCAGCGAGCGGAATCCCCGGACAAATTCGCAGAAAATCCGTACCGCCCGTGCCAGCTCGGTGACCCGGCGCTGCGGTCCTTCGAGGAAACGCACCACCTCGGGCGCCCCGGGCGCGACGCCCCAACCGTCGATCGCGACGATCTCGTAGTTCTCTTTCGAAGACATTGGATCACGACTCCTAGACCGAAATGACTTGAGCTGACTGAAGGATTGCCGTCGGCGGGCTCATTCCCACTCGATGGTCGCCGGCGGTTTGGATGAAATATCGTAGACCACACGATTGACGCCGCGCACCTCGTTGAGAATGCGGTTGGAGATCCGCCCCAAAAGATCGAAGGGCAGCGCCACCCAATTGGCGGTCATACCATCCTGGCTGTCGACCACGCGCAATGCCACGACGTTCTCGTAACTGCGTTCGTCGCCGACCACGCCGACGGTTTTTACCGGCAAAAGCACGGCGAAGGATTGCCAGACTTTTTCATAAAGTCCGGCAGCCTTGATCTCGTCGAGGACAATGACATCGGCGTCGCGCAGGACTTTCAAACGCGCTTCGGTCACTTCGCCGAGCACGCGAATCGCCAGCCCCGGTCCAGGAAAGGGCTGACGCTGAATCATCTCGTTGGGAAGCCCGAGTTCCTTGCCGAGCACGCGCACTTCGTCTTTGAAAAGTTCACGCAATGGCTCGACCAGCTTGAACTTCATATGGGTCGGCAAACCGCCGACGTTATGATGTGATTTGATGGTCGCTGACGGGCCTAACACAGAGACCGATTCAATGACGTCGGGATACAGTGTACCCTGCGCGAGGAACTCCGTCTCTCCCAGTTGGGCCGCCTGTTGTTCGAAGATTTGGATGAATTTATAACCAATTCGCTTGCGTTTGATTTCGGGATCTTCGACGCCTTGGAGCTCAGACAAAAACGCCTCGGTGGCGTCGACATAACGGAAGCTCGTGCCAAAACGCTCAACGAACAAGCTGCAGACACGCTCGGCTTCGTTCTTGCGCAATAGACCATTATTGACAAACACACAAATCAGCCGCTCGCCGATGGCGCGATGGATCAAGGTAGCGGCGACCGACGAGTCGACACCG
>DASSGE010000870.1:0-4491 GCA_035693605.1 Binatia bacterium | reverse complement strand
GCCGAGCTCATCCGCCTGCGATAACCAGCTTCTTAATCCGTCGGGTTGTTTCATCGCGTCACCATTGATTCAGTTCCAATCGTTCCAAAGGTTCCAGAAGTTCCAAGTGTTTCCGGAAGTCCCAACCTCTGGAACACCTGGAACGATTGGAACCTTTAGAACCGCTATTTGATTTCCCGTTGCACTTCCCTCAACAGCCGCAAATCCAGCACGCGGCTAAGCGGCGTTTCCTCCTTCAAGTTCATCCGCTCGGTCTCGCGCTTGAGCGCGTCGCGGATGCCCTTTTCGTCCATGCCGCCGTCCTTGGAAAACGCCGGCAACATCGATTTGTAAAGTTCGTCCGCCGTGGCCATATCGACGCTGTATTCCTTGCCGATAAACTGGGTGACTTCAGTCGCGCGCTGCGGAATGTAGCGCAAGCTCTTGAGAGTTGCGCTCAACATTCGTTTGACCAACTCCGGACGTTCACGAATCAAGCGATCTGAAGTCCCCACGCCCGACAGCGATTGCTCGACGTAGTCGCCGAAATAAGCCAGTGTCCGATAGCCCATCTGCTTGGCCATGCCGTTAAACGGCGGCGACAACACGCCGGCGTCCACCGTGCCCGCTTTCATCGCCGTGAGAATGTTTGCAGTGGTACCAGTGCCGATAAACGCCACGTCTTTGTCTGGCGCCAATCCGTTGCGGCTAACCAGAAACCGCGCCAGCGTATCGGTCGATGAACCGATGGCGGTAATACCGATAACCTTGCCCTTGAGCTCGGCCATTGACCGGATCTCGGGCTTGGCCATCAGCCAAAAAGAAGGTTTCACGGTTAGAAATCCCACAACTTTCACCGGCAGCCCGCGCGCCGCGCCGGCCATCACCTGCGATTGCGCCCCGGAGAAATCGATATCGCCAGTGGTAAGCGCCGCGACTTGGATGGTGGACGCGACCAAAACCATCTGCAAATCGATGTTTTCGGCGTGAAAGATTCCTTTGTCGCGGCCAAGAACAACAGGGAGGTAGTTCAAACTCTTGGCGGGATAGGCGAAACGGACACGGTCGGCGGCGAGAATTCGATTTGGCGCAAAGAACCAAACAAGTAATGAAGCGATAGCGATGTAACGACTATTCATGAGCATCGGCCGTCTTTCTTCTTCCCCTCTTTGGAAAAGAGGGGCTAGGGAAGATTTTCTTTGCGATAGAGCACCACACAGACGAATAAATCTCCTCGGTCCCCCTTTTCAAAGGGGGAGTTATCCCCTCTTTGGAAAGGAGGGGCGAGGGGAGATTTGTGGTGGAATGGGCGGGGGAATTTTGCAGCGAACTTCTGAGACAGGACACTAGATATCCTCTCTTATCTGGTAGGCCACTCCCAGCCGGCGCCAAGACGCCATACTTTGGCGGACCAGCCTCCTTCTCTCAAGCGTAAAGCTTATAGCTGCAATCCACCTCGTCTGCTAAAATACCCCAGTGGATGGTTCGCCCGACAAAGCCAAGAGTTCAGCCGCTCAGCCGCAGAGTGTCAGCGTAGACTTGGCTGCGCTTGACGATGAAGCACTGCTCAAGATGCGCATTTGCGACTTGAAGCTCAAGATCGCCGGCACCGAGCTTGAGTCGCGCATCGATAAATTCTACGCCGAGCTCGACGCCCGCGGCATCGCGCTCAAACCGATCTGCTATCTGGGCGACGAGTGGTTTTGCCCGGAAGGCTCGGCGACCATCGCTATCCCGTTCTACCTCGCCCATCCGCGCCTTAAGCGCCTCGAAGCCAAGATGATGATGGAAGTGGAAGGCGACACCGAAGCCTGGTGTTTGCGTCTGCTGCGCCACGAGATGGGGCATGTGATCAATCACGCTTATTTGCTCAACAAAAATAAGCGCTGGCAAAAACTCTTCGGCCCGCCGTCGCTGGAGTATTCCGAAAGCTTTCGCGCGCAGCCGTACAGCAAGCGTTTCGTGCGCCACCTCGAGGGGTATTACGCGCAAAGCCATCCCGAAGAGGACTTCGCCGAGACCTTCGCCATCTGGCTCACCCCCGATCTCGACTGGCGCCAGCAATACCGCGACTGGAAAGCGCTGGAGAAACTGGAATACGTCGACAAGCTCATGCAGGAACTCACCGGCAAACCGCCGTTGGTATTCTCCAAAACCAAACTCAGCGATGCCTCACGACTACGCTCCCGGCTCGACGCCCATTACCGGCGGCGGCGCCATATCTATGCCGAGGAATTCCCTGACTTCTTCGACGGCGATCTGCGCAAACTCTTCGTCGACGCCGCAGCCGCGCCGGACAACGAACGGGCGGCGACGTTTCTGCGCCGTTCGAACAAACTCATTCTCAATGCCGTATCCGCATGGACTGGCGAGCCCAAATTTACCATCAGCCGATTGCTGCGCGGGCTCACCGAGCGCTGCGGCGAACTTGATCTGCGTTTGAGGTCGCAATCCGCCGCGGTGGAAATCACCGCCTATCTGGCGACGCTGGCATCCCATTACCGGCTCACCGGAAAGTTCAAGGACACCTAGTCATGGCGCCGGCTAGGAAACGTTACAAAGTTCTCGTGCTGTTCGGCAGTGCCGGCACGCCTCCGGCCAATCAGGATTTCAGCAAAGAATTAAAGACTGAAGATTTCGCCACCGAGGCCAATGTCATTGATGCGCTCAAGAAACTCGGGCATGAGGTGCGTACCCTCGGCATCTGGGACGAAGCATCGTTAATCGTCGACGAGATCAAGACCAACCCACCCGATATCGTCTTCAATCTAACCGAACATTTCAACGAGATCTCCGCCTATGACCGCAATGTCGCCGGACTGTTGGAAATGATGGCCGTGCCTTATACCGGCTCAAGCCCGACCGGACTAACGCTGTGCAAAAACAAAGGCATGGCCAAAGAGTTGCTCGCCTATCACAAGATTCGCGTGCCCAACTTTGCCATTTACTCGCCGGGTGCTGCGATTAAGCGGCCGAGCCGTCTCAAATTTCCGCTGTTTATCAAGCCGGCTGAAGACGAAGCGTCCTACGGCATCTCGCTCGACTCGTTCGTCGAGGACGATGCTTCTTTCGAGGAACGCATCCGCTTCATTCACGAGCGCATGAATCAACCGGCCTTGGCAGAAGAATATATCGACGGGCGGGAGATTTATGTCAGTCTGCTGGGCAACCACCGGCTACGGGTTTTCCCGTTCAGAGAAGTGATCTTCAATGCGATGCCCGAAGGTCAACCGAAATTTTCCACCTTCAAGGCCAAGTGGGATGACGCCTATCGCAAGCGTCGAGGCATTCAGAATGTCTTTGCGGAACCGTTTCCCAACGGCACGGACCAGCGCATCGCCAACATCTGCAAAGCGGTTTATCGCGCCCTGCGCATCCGCGGCTACGGCCGTATCGACTTGCGGGTCACTCCGGCCGGTGAAATCGTCGTGCTCGAAGCCAATCCCAATCCCAACCTCGAACGAGCCGACGAGTTCGCTCAGTCGGCGCTCAAAGCCGGTATGAGCTTTCCGCAACTCGTGCAGCGCATCATTACCTTGGGGCTGGAATCGCACCGCTGACCGTCGGCAGAAAATTTCAACCGGCTGCAGTTTCAGCGCCCGGAGTTTTGCCGAATCGCAAAAATGCGCAACCTACGGTTTAAAAGGCCGAGCGCCGCCGGACCGCTTCGCACCCGAGACACTGGCCGACGCGAAGCCGTCAGTTCAACCATTCATCGACTTTTCCCGCCATCACTTCGTCGAGAATTTCTTTGCAGTCGGCAATTGCCTTATCGACGATCGGCGGTTCTTTGACGTGTGGAATGCCTTGTTTTACCGCGCCGTAGAGCGCTTGCACGATCGTCTTTAGGTGTTCATCCATTTTGTCGAGATTAGCTACAGCTTGTGGCATGACTTCCCCCAATCATTACATGTAACGGCGGCCTTTGTTCGGATCGGGAACCGTCAAGCCCATCTGTGTGAGAATCGGCCCGACCTCATTGATATAATCCTGACGCGCCTGCTCATTGGTCCGGCGTTTCAATCCCCAATGGCGATAGCGCTCAGAGCGTTTCGAACCGCTGCGACCGAACATATCGAGCGCTCTGACATACCAGAAATCGACGGCTCTTTGGGCTTTCGCCTTGCCGGCATCGCCTGACTGGATCAACTCCAATGTCTTGTTGTAGCCGTACTCGATATGGCCGAGTTCCTCGGTGACGATGTCAGGGAGAATGCGCTGAAGCGGCAGGTAGCTGCAATCATAGAACTCTTCCAACTGATAGCGCCCGACGCGGTCGATCAGAAAACCGAACACCGCGTTATCTTCCCAGGTGGTGATCACGCCGCGAAAGGTATCGACAAAACGCTTTTCGTTGGGCTGGCTCAACACGAAAGAAACATCGACACCGATATCGCCGGCAACGCGCGCGACCTTGCGGTAGTGATCGATTTCTTCGGCCGCGGTGCGCGCGACGATCAATTGATCGAGCTTGGTGGGCGCCGCCGGCAGCATCTTCTCGACGTAAAGGTG
>DASSGE010000869.1:0-4648 GCA_035693605.1 Binatia bacterium | reverse complement strand
GACCTCGTCGGCACGCGCATCTACAATCAGAAGACCGGCGAATTTACCACTTCATTGGGGCCGGTTTTTACAAATCTGCTGCTCGCCGATGAGATCAACCGCGCGCCGGCGAAAGTGCAAAGCGCGCTGCTCGAAGTAATGCAAGAACGCCAGGTCACCATCGCCGGTGAGAGCCATCGTGTGACCGAACCGTTCTTGGTAATGGCGACGCAGAACCCGATCGAAACCGAAGGAACCTATCCGCTGCCCGAGGCGCAAGTGGATCGGTTCATGATGAAGGTGCTCGTCGGTTATCCCACCGAAGAAGAAGAGTTCGTCATCGTCGACCGAGTGACCGGTACCCCCAACGACGTCGTGCCGCTGGCCACCACCGAGCAACTGAGCGCGCTACAGTGCGAGTGTCAGCGTGTCTACGTCGATCCAGCGCTCATGCAGTATGCGGTGCGGCTAGCCTCGGCGACACGCGACCCGGATCGCTTGGGGGTGGGCGAAGTGGCCAAGTACGTATCTTTCGGCGTCAGTCCGCGCGCCTCGATTAATCTTATCGAAGGCGCGCGGGCGCTGGCATTTCTGCGCGGACGAACCTATGTTTTGTCAGAAGACGTCACAGATCTAGTTCTCGATGTATTTCGCCATCGGCTAGTGCTGACCTATGAAGCGCTGGCCGACGGCATGACGCCGGATCACTTGATCCGCCGTATCATGGAGCACGTACCTGCTCCCGAAAAACCGTTGGAGACCCATGTTAGACTTGGCGCCAGCTGGTAAAATTGGAGTGTTGGAGTACTGGAATATTGCCGTGGTGGGTTCCATCCATCACCTCATAAGTAGGCAACTCCAGTAATCCAATGATCTCCCTGAGCCAACGGAGATTCTTTTCAATCGCGTGAATTTTTTGAACGGTTTGCGCTTTTATGCTTGGAGCGATCAGCCTATGAGCCCTGTCCAAGAATCTGTTCAGACTGCCGGCGCCGAGAACATCCTGCGTCGTCTCGAGTGGACAGTGCTTCGGCGACTGGACGGGTTGCTGCATGGCAATTATCAGACCCTGTTTCGCGGATTCGGGCTCGATCTGGCGGATCTGCGCGAGTATCAGTATTACGACGACGTTCGCTACATCGACTGGAACGTCACCGCTCGCCTCCAGACACCTTACGTAAGGGTCTACAACGAAGACCGGGAAGTGATGGCCTGGTTCCTGCTCGATTTGAGCCCATCGGTGGACTTTGGCGCCCGCGTGAAGAAGCGTTCCGTCGCGACTGAATTCGTCACCGTGCTGGCGCGGCTCCTGACTCGTCACGGCAATCGCGTCGGCGCGCTCTTCTACGGCGACAGCGTGGATACGGTGATTCCGGCGCGCAGCGGCCGGCGCCATGCGCTGAATATTTTGCACAAAATCCTTTCCCGGGCCGAGCCTTCGCGCTCGGCGGCGACCAACCTGGGCGATTTTCTTCAGACCGCGCTGCGCGTAATACCAAGGCGCTCGCTGGTTTTCGTCGCCTCCGATTTCATCAGCACGCCCGGATGGGTCAAGCCGCTGGCGAATCTGGCGCAGCGCCACGAGGTCATAGCCGTGCGGCTCTACGACCCATTGGAGATGGAGTTGCCCGACCTCGGACTGATCACGATGCGCGACGCCGAGACCGGCGAACAATTATTCGTCGATACCCACGATCGTACTTTCCGCAAGCGCTTCGCCGTTTTGGCCGAACGCCGTGAGCAGGAGCTGCGTTCGGCGTTCACCCAGGCCGGCGTCGACGCGCTGGAGTTGTCGACCAACGATGATTTGACAAATGCGATCCTCCGCTTCGCCGATTTGCGCAAGCGGCGCAGCCAGCTGGCCGGCGGCGGCTTGCCGCAGCATTTAAGAGGGAGCCATGATGTTTCTCTGGCCTGAGATGCTCTGGCTGCTGCTGATCGTGCCGGCGCTCGTGGCCGGCTATTTCTATTTATTGCGCCGCAAACAGCAGACCGCTCTCAAATATGCGAGTTTGAGCATGGTGAAAGAAGCGATGGGCGCGGGCCAGAGATTTCGCCGCCACATCCCGCCGCTGCTGTTTTTGCTGGCCCTGATCGCGATGCTTGTCGCCGTCGCCCGTCCCGCCGCCGTGATCACCTTGCCGTCGCAACATCAAACCATCATCCTCGCGATGGACGTCTCCGGCAGCATGCGCGCCGTCGACGTGCAGCCCAATCGCATTACCGCGGCCCAGGCCGCGGCCAAAGCTTTCGTCGCCGAGCAACCCTCCAACGTGCGCATCGGCGTGGTGTCCTTCGCCGGAACGGCGGCGGTCGTGCAGGTCCCCACGCATAATCGCGAAGACATCATCGGCGCCATCGATCGCTTCCAACTGCAACGCGGCACCGCCATCGGCAGCGGCATTATCGTTTCGCTCGCGACCATTTTCCCCGATGCTGGTATCGACGTGAGCTCGTTGATCTATGGACGTTACGCGTCGCGCGGCACGCCGCTCGACCAGACCGGCAAAGCGGAAAAGAAAGAATTCAAACCGGTACCGCCCGGTTCCTACAACTCTGCCGCGATCATTTTGCTTACCGATGGCCAGAGGACCACAGGCCCCGACTCGCTCGAAGCGGCGCGGATGGCCGCCGACCGCGGCGTGCGCGTCTTCACCGTCGGATTCGGCACGAAAAGCGGTGAGACCATTGGTTATGAAGGCTGGTCCATGCGCGTGCGCCTCGACGAGGACACGCTCAAAGCGATCGCCGACTTGACCCGCGGACAATATTTTTACGCCGGCACCGCTACCGATCTAAAAAAAGTCTACGAGTCCCTCAACTCCAAATTCTTGCTCGAAAAGAAGAATATCGAAATCACCGCCCTCTTCGCCGGCGTCGCGGCAGTTACCGCGCTGGTCTCCGCGCTGCTCTCGCTACTATGGTTCAATCGAATCCTTTAAGCGGCCAACGCGAAAGAATTTATCGACGATCATTTTTTAAAAAGACTGGATCAACAAGGTTTTGTGCGGAAGTTAATGGCGGTAGACGAATTCGGAGTTGCCGTTCGGTGTCGTAGCGCTTTACCAGTGGGGGTATGACTATGTTGCACAGCAGGATTATTGCTTACGCAGTCTTGATCTGGTTGATTTCAGTCTGCTCCGTTTTCGCCGCAACCGCGTTAACCAAAGCCGTGGTCGGCTACGCCGCGATGAATGGCCGCGTGACGCCATTGTGGATTGCCGATGAGCAGGGCTTTCTCGCCAGAAACGGCCTCCAAGTCGACCAGGTCTATATACGCGGCGCACCGCTGCTGGTCGCCGGTTTGGCATCCGGTGACATTCAATTCGGCCGCAGCGGCGGCAGCGCGACGCTGGCGGCGGTCGGCGCCGGCCATGACTTCAAGATCGTCGCGACCTTTTCCAGCCGCAACAGCTATGACCTCATCGCCCGGCCCCACATCAAGCGGCCGGAAGACTTGCGCGGTAAAAAAATTGCGCTCAACAGCATCGGCGGCACCGGCTGGATGGGTGTGCTGTTTTGGCTCGAACATTTGGGCCTCGATCAAACCCGCGATCAGATCAACATGCAGGTGCTCGGCGACCAACCGATCATGATGCAAGCCGTCGAGACCGGCATCGCCGACGCCGCCGCGCTCGACGGCGTGTTCAGCAAACACCTGCGGCAAAAAGGCTTTACAGTTCTCGGCGAGTCCGCCAACCTCGCCCAGCGCACGGTCGGCCAGGCGATGGTCGTGCCGCAAACCTTTCTCAGCCAACGCCCCGACGTAGTAGAGGCGTATCTCAAGGCGGAGATCGAAGCGTTGGCCTTTGCCGTCGCGCCGAAGAACAAAGCCACGGTGATAAGAACGATTATGAAAAGACTCAAGGCCAACGCCAACAACGCCGAGGAAGGCTATCAAGATTTATTAAACGGCGTTGACCGCAAACCGTTCCCGTCGTTAGACGGCCTGCGCAACGTGCAGCGAATGCTGAAAACCCGCAATCCAAAGATCGGCGAGATCAAGGCCGAAGAAGTGATCGACGCGCGCATCATGCGCAAGCTGGACGAATCCGGCTTTATTGACCGGGCCTACGCGGCGCAGGGGGTGAGTGTGAAGTAGGCTGGGTGGGTTGAGGAGCGATGAGAAAGTAGGCGTCGAGATAGATATCAAAGTAGACCCGTTGTTTGCCGGCACATGGTCTACTATTCCGGCGGGTAGCGTGGGGATCAATCTGGTCGAATCTTAGCCTGCGCGACTCAATATACTGAAAGAACTTTCGGCATTTGTCGCGTTCATAAACTGCTTTGGTGTCATAAGGTATTGTACTTTCGCCAAAAATGTCGGGCTCATTTTTCTTGAGTCGTGCTATACAGAAGTTATGAAGTTCTATACGGAACCAGATATTATTGGTTATGCGGATGTTGAAATATGACTGAGCGACGGCAGAAATGGACCAAAGGAGCGGTCGTAATGATCTCCCTCGGTGATGAGTCCTTCGCGTTCGGGCAAATGCTTGAGTTTCCCGAATACGCGTTTTTTGATCTTCGCGGGTCCAGCGACACGCTGCCGGGCCCGGAAGACGTGGTTACAAATCCCGTGTTATTTCGACTGTGGGTCATGGCTCGGGCGTACTCGAAAGGAAGATGGCCCAAGACTGGCGTTGTTCCGATCGCACCGGAGCTTGGG
>DASSGE010000868.1:0-5952 GCA_035693605.1 Binatia bacterium | reverse complement strand
AGAAAGCCGACGCTGGCGGCAACGAACGGCTTGATCCAGCTCTGCTGTCCGAAAATAACCTTGAAACCCAAGGGAGAAAGACCGGCTCCGTATTGGGTCGAGCTGCCTCGTCTGATACGGCCGGGTTCGGAATACACTGCGGCGGGAAAGATATCCAAGGTGTATTCTAAAGCAACCGACTCCCATGCCGCCAGGACTCGACCGTAGCGAAGCGCCAAGAGAAAAAGCTTTCGGTTCTCAACGTTGCCGAAAATTTCTACGGAGTCCGGCGATCCGCCAGCCCAGAGACCAAACTCATTGGTTCCTTTGGTTAGCGCGTAAGGGCTGGTCGCCGACGCCGGCTCGGCGCTGTGAAGCGGCGCAGCATGGATGAAAAAGGCGCTTAACAGCACCGCGATCAGACTGAACTTCGACCGAAAACCCAAAGCGTCGAGCTTGGTCATTTTTTCACTCCCCTGTAATGGGTGTCTAAGCGAAGATACCTTGGCTTTCTGAGTTTATATCAAAGTAAAAGAGTCGTGAAGTGGATTTTATTCTGACCCAAATCTGACTCAAAGCTTGGAACGTAGGAAAAACATGAAGAGAAAATCGTGCAGAAAAAAACTATAGCGTGTCATTTGTGAGATTTTGCCGGCAGCCGCGCTTCAAAATCGGACGCAAACGCGACAAAATCAAAGTTATATCTAGAACGGCCGGAGGCACGGGCCTTGCTCTACTAGTTGGCAGACGGAGGTTGACATGGAACAACTTAACGAACCAACCGAAGCTGCGGTGTTACAGCTGCAAGAGATGTTGAACATCCCTATTGAAGATCAAGCCGCTACCTTTGAATTGACCTTGCTGTCAAACGTTCTTCAATCGGGTCTGCATTCGTTGGAGAATGCCGAGAGCGCAGAGGAAACCTGCAACATACTGCGCCAGATGCTTAAGAGTGCCTTCGTCATCGGTCGCCGCCACGTTAATCAACTGATGTGACGGAGCGTCGGAAGCCGAAGCTTGGCCCGTTTGCTCGGCACGTGTGATACACGCACCGATAAACGGGACGCGAACTTCGCCTGGCTCGCTAATGATTTCGTCCGGCGCTTCACGGCGACAGCCGATCGAATTCAAGGCAGCGTCGATCGGCAAAGCAACTTTCTCCGCTCTAAGTCTTCCTTCCCCAGCCCGTTAGTTCGACCGGGGGCGCTGTCTCATATTGAACTGAAGTACGCTTGGAACGCAGCGTATAGTGTAAATACCCATGAACCATTAGCCGGCTCAGTTTCGCCAAAGACTGGGTTGTCACTTTTCTCTCGGCAAGAAAAAAAATAGAAGGAACTCAAATGGATTTCGAAAAAGCCAAACTCAATCCCGCAGCCGATTTTAAGAGCCCTCAGGATGTCGCTTCAAACCAACAACTGTCGCGCGACCAAAAAATTGAAATCCTGCAGCGATGGGAACAAGACGCGATTGCGATGGAAGTCGCCGAGGAAGAAGGCATGCCCGGGCCGCAACCCAAACTGCTCCAGCCGATTCGCGAGGCTTTGCACACCCTCAACTTTTGGCCGGATACCGAACACTCGAGCCCAACCAAAGCCTGAAAATCGGACCGCGGACGTTCAACCCGACGCCTTTGACTCTTTCGTCCCCGGACCACGCGCGCGCCGCTGTCCGGCGCGAACAAAGCGGTCTTGAACGTCGGCGATTCGGTCGTATTCTATTGATTACGTGTCTGTGGAAATCTGTCGCGGTCAACGTTAAGCGAATTTTGCTTTTCGCCGGCCGGATGAGTTGTCGTAGTTAAAATCTAAGGAAACGCCTATGGCGGAAAAAAATAGCGCCGATGTCGGGCTCATCGGCTTGGCGGTTATGGGCCAGAATCTGGCTCTCAACATAGCTGACCACGGATTTAAAGTGGCGGTATTTAACCGCACAACCAAGGTGACCAGAGACTTCGTCGACGCCAATCCCGGGACGCCCGGTGGAGTTGTCGGATGCGAGGATCTTGCGGATTTGCTGGCCGCGGTCAAAACTCCGCGCAAGATCGTTATCCTGGTAAAGGCCGGACCTGCCGTCGACGACGTCGTCAAGCAGCTGATCGAAGCCGGCATCGACAAGGCGGATATTCTGGTTGACTGCGGCAATAGTCGGTGGACCGACACCATCCGCCGCGAGAAAGAGTACGCCGACCGATGCCACTTCTTTGGTTCCGGAGTCTCCGGCGGAGAGATCGGGGCCCGGTTCGGACCCTCACTCATGCCGGGCGGGAATGCCGATGCATGGAAACATTTGGAACCCATATGGAACGCGATTGCCGCCAAGGTCGATGCCGCCACCGGCAAGCCGATTGAAACCGCCACGCCGGGACGGCCGGTGACGGGCGGCGTGCCTTGCTCGGCTTATATTGGCGAGAACGGCGCCGGCCATTACGTCAAGATGATCCATAACGGGATTGAATACATCGACATGCAGCTTATCGGCGAAGCCTATTTCTTGCTTCGCAATGTTTTGGCCGCCAGCGCCGGCGAACTTTCGCAGATCTTCGGCAATTGGAACGAAGGTGATTTGGATTCTTATCTGATCGAGATAACCGCGGATATTTTAAAGCAGCCTGATCCGCAGCATCCCGATGCGTTTCTGGTCGATCATGTTTTAGACAGCGCCGAGCAGAAAGGCACGGGAAAGTGGACGAGCATCAATGCGCTCGATATGGGAATCCCCGCCAACTCGATCGCCGAAGCGGTCTTTGCCCGCTGTTTGAGCGCTTTGAAAGCCGAACGTGAGGCGGCTTCCGGCGTTCTCATCGGACCCGCGTATCGCTACGATGGCGATCGCCAAGAATTGATTACAGCCGTGCACGACGCCTTGTACTGCTCAAAGATCTGCGCCTACGCGCAGGGCTTTCAGCTGATGCGCGCGGCCGAAGCCGAATATGGATGGAAACTGGATTTTGCCTCGATCGCGAGCATTTGGCGCGGCGGATGCATTATCCGTGCGCGTTTCCTGCAAAAAATCACCGAGGCGTACAGCCGCGACCCGAGCTTGGTCAATTTACTGCTCGATCCGTACTTCAAAGAGCAAATTCAACAGCATCAAACCCGCTGGCGTTCGGTCGTGTCACTCGCCGCCCAGGCGGGAGTCGCCGCTCCCGCCTTCATGTCGGCCCTGGCGTATTATGACGGCTATCGATCCGCCCAACTTCCGGCCAACCTGCTCCAAGCCCAGCGCGATTATTTCGGCGCCCACACCTACGAACGTATCGACCAACCACGAGGTGTGCACTTCCATCTCGATTGGTCGAAACCAGATCGTCCGCAGAGTAAGATTAGCCATTGAAGTTAGTGTGAGATCCGAGCATACGACGACGGACAACTTCATCCCATTGAGGTTGTAAAGAGATAGACTTCACCTCCGTACCGCCATCACCGCTTCCGTCTTTCGGAAAAACTTTTCCAGGCCTCCGATCGCGACGGGCCTCGGAAAGCCGACGCTAGCAACTCGCTGGTCGCACACAAACTTTACATTCTTAAAACTTCTTATTGAGTTCAGGTCTAAACGTTTTAACGGGCTTCGGTCGATAACTTCTTTGTGTCGTCCCTGCCAACGCGCTAAGGTTGGCGCATCACGCGCCGCCGGCGCAGAGCATTGGCCTCAGGAGATTTCATGACCACCACAAGGGGCGCATCACTGGGAAATATTTCACTGGCGGGCGCGATTGCCGGTTTGCTCGCGACGGATATGGCGCTGCGCTACGGCGTCGTCGCAGGCGCGGTCTGGCAAGTCATTCGCCAGGCGTTCGAGGCGGCGACCATCGGCGGTTTCGCGGATTGGTTCGCCGTGAGCGCGTTGTTTCATGAAGTGCCCCTGCCCGTGATTCGCCGCCACACCAATATCATCGTCAAAAACCGCCGGCGCATCGTCGAAGGCATCGCCGACATCGTGCAGAACCGCTGGCTCGCGCCGCATATCATCCGCGAACATTTGGCGCTCTTTTCCGCCTCCCAATATGTTTTGCATTATCTGGCGGATGAAAAACGTTTCGACAAGGTGCTCGGAATCGCCCGCAGCCTCATCGGCCAGGTCGGGCGCGGGCTCGAAGCGCCCGAGTTTGCCGGGTTTGTCGAACGCCTGGTCAGGGACCAGCTGCGCGACATCCAGTTCGCCAAACCGTTGGGCGCATGGTTGGGGCAATATCTCCGGCGCGGCGATCACCGCCGCGTCTGGGACTTTCTCCTGACCGCCGTGGAGAATGCGTCTCAAAAATCCGAATTGCAGCGACTCTTTCAAAGGATGATCGGCCGCGCCCTCGACGAGTATCACGCGGCGGGATTTTTCAAACAGCTCGGCATCCAAATGGCGCGACGCTTGAACCTCGTCGACGAAGAGCAGCTGGCCGCGACTTTCGTAAGCAAGATGACCGAGGCCGTGCGCCAGGCGCGCTCCGATCCGCGCCATCCGCTGCGCTCTTGGGTCGACGGCATGCTGATCGAATTCGCCGACAAGCTGGCTATGGGCGACCCGGATGCATTGGCGATGGTCGAGAGCGTGCGGAGCGCGCTGATCGAAGCGGCGGGCTCGGGCGAGATTCTCCAGCGCGCGCTGCGCCGGCTCGGCGCGACGATGGAGGAAGGGTTTAAAGACGCCGATTCGGATCTCAATCGGCTGCTGCGCCAGGAGCTGCACCGCCATCTCGATCGTTTCCGCGGCAATCTCGCGGCACAGGAACAACTCGATGGCTGGGTGAAAAACTTTGCCTTGGAGTTGGTCGAGCAGCGTCACGACATGATCGGCCAGATGGTCCGCGGCAGCCTGGAAAAGTTATCGGATCTCGATTTAGTCAGGCAGATCGAAACCAAGGTCGGCCAGGATCTGCAATATATTCGCTTGAACGGCGCGATCGTCGGCGGATTCGCCGGCGCCGTGCTGGCGATCATCAAAGTGCTGACGTAACTTGGCCTTTGCCGGACATACGCTTCACGATAAATCGTCTTGGCCCAACACTCTTTTTTGACGGTATCGACTCGAGCCCCTCCGCCGACCAACATTTGAACCGAACGCTTGTCGTGAGGACAATGAAGTGAGTCCAAGGAAAGTGATTGAACGGCGCGTACGATTCAAGGCGTAGGTCAGGCGCTCCGAAAGAGAAAGGAGCCCTGCTTCTTCGACGATTGGGGAAATGAGACCCCCGGCTCCGGAGGATTGAACGGAGTGAAAGGGTTGAACATGTTTTATCTTATTACGGCCGATTGCCTCGTGCCTCATGCGTTTCCTCGCGAGTGAGTTGCAATTTTATACTAATATTCGTATAAACCATCGCCATGAAGCCGACTCGGTTTCTTGGCACAGCGCGTCGCGATTTAACGGCGTTTCCCGAGTCGGCGCATCGACAGGCTGGATACGATTTGTTCATCGTCCAAGTCGGGCGCGAGCCGGCGGACTTCAAACCGCTTTCGACCGTTGGCGCTGGCGCCTACGAAATTCGCATACGCGATGACGCCGGTGCATTCCGCGTCGTGTACGTAGCCAAATTTGACGAAGCGGTTTATGTCTTGCATGCTTTTCAAAAAAAAAATCCCGAAAGACATCGCAGGCAGACATCGATTTGGCAACCAAGCGTTACAAATTAATCGGAGAGCGGTCATGAAAAAAAAGCGGGCGCAGCAAACACACGGCGTAAACAACGTGTTCATGGATCTCGGCTTCCCGGCCCATGAGGCCGCTGTCATGCTTTTGCGTTGCGAGCTGGCGGAAGCGCTCCGTAAATGGATGGACCGGGAGGGAATTACCCAAGCGGAAGCCGCCAAGCGTCTCGGGGTAGTCCAGCCTCGCATCTCGGAGATTGCGCGCAATAAGGTCGACAAACTGTCTCTAGACTACCTGGTGGGCCTGTGCGCAAAAGCCGGGGTCTCAGTAGCTGTGAAATTGGCCGCCTAAAAAAAAGTCGCCTGCACCGCAGTTACAAGAATTGGTTGC
>DASSGE010000867.1:0-14547 GCA_035693605.1 Binatia bacterium | reverse complement strand
GTTGTAATTTGCGGCACGGTACGCTGTACAGCGCACTGGCGCGAAAACGTTCGGTGCCGAATCGCTCGCTAAATGACGTCTGCGAAGCGCCGTTCCATGCGTCGAAAGTAAAAGGCGCCGCTGACCAGGAGCACGAGTGCGATCGCCGATGAAACCAGCGCCATGCGGCCGGGCGCGCTGCCCGAGCCCAACAAGGCCCAGCGAAACCCTTCGACCACCCCCGCCATCGGATTAAGACCGTATAGAGTGCGCCAGGGTTGCCCCAAGAGACTGCTTGGGTAGGCGATCGGCGTGGCGAAGAGCCACACTTGAATGAGAAATGGCATCACATGCGTGACGTCGCGATACTGCACATTGATCGCTGAAAGCCAAAGCGCCGCGCCCAGAGAGGTTGCCATGGCCAGAGCCAGAAATAGCGGCAACCACAGTACGCCGGCAGAGGGAACGAAACCGTAAAACAGCATCATGCCGATGAGCACCGCAAAGGCGAGGACAAAATCGACTGTACCCGCAAGAATCGCCGCCACCGGAATCGCCAAACGTGGGAAATACACCTTGTTGATTAGATTGGCGCTGCCTACCAATCGAGCCGGCGCTTGGCTCAAGCCATTGGCAAAGAACGTCCAAGGCACGAGCGCGGCATAGCTGAATATCGGATACGGAACCCCGTCGGACGGCATTTGAGCCAGCCGGCCAAAAAATACGCTGAACACGACCATGGTGAAGAACGGCTGCAAAACCGCCCACAACACGCCGAGAGCCGTCTGTTTGTATCTGACCTTCACGTCGCGCCAGACGAGAAAGTAAAATAGCTCACGGTACTCCCACAGCTCGCCCAGTCTTAACGCTACCCAGCCGCGCGACGGCATTATGCGTGTATGTATGATTGCCGCGCCATCCTTCATGAAGCGCCTCCCTGTCCGAGTAAGGTGAAAATTGTCCGGGCGGTCAGGCGCAGATCGAAAAGCAAACCGGAGCGCCGCCGGTATTCCTTGGCGAGGCGAATTTTATCGGGTAACAAGTGCGCGATATATTCGGCCTCGGGATTGTCCGCCTGCGCCAGCAGCGCCGCTTCATTGCGATACTTGAGCGATGCCAGATCGGTGAGACCCGGCCTGAGCTTGAGGATCTCCTCGTAATCCGGTCGGAACATTTCGACGTAGCGCGGTACTTCGGGGCGCGGCCCGACCAGCGCCATGTCGCCTTTGACGATGTTAATGAGCTGCGGCAACTCGTCCAGCTTGAACTGGCGCAGCCAGGCGCCGATTCGCGTGATGCGCTGGTCCGCTCCCACAGTGAGCTCGCCGCCATGTGCAGGCGCATCGGCGACCATGGTGCGAAACTTGTAAATCCAAAAGCGACGAAAATTTCTACCGATGCGGCATTGCTTGAAAATCACCGGTCCAGGCGAATCGAGCTTGATGGCCAAAGCGATCAAGCCAAATAACGGCAGCAGTAAAATTAAAGCCACCGCGGATACCGTGGCATCAAAAATTCTCTTGGTCATCGGCGATACTGCGCGACGATCTGGCGCACCGCGTCGATAACATCGCCAACGTCGCCGTCGCTCATCTTCGGATAGATCGGCAATGATACGATGCGCTCGTAAACCTGGCTCGCGGTCGGACAATCGCCGGGTTGATAGTTGAACTCGCTGCGGTAGTAGGGGTGCAAATGCAGCGGCATGAAGTGCACCGACGTGCCGATATTTCTATCCTTGAGCGCCGCGATGAATTGCGCGCGCGACAGGCGCAGGCGCTCCAGCTCGAGCTGAATCACGTACAAATGCCAGGCATGTTCGACATCGGGGCGGCACACCGGAACGCGAATTTCGGGAATATCGGCAAAGGCGCGGCTGTAAGCCGCGCTGATGCGGCGCCGCGCGGCCCAAAACGATCGGCATTTTTGCAATTGGGATAAACCCAACGCGGCGGCCATGTCGGTCAAATTATACTTGTATCCTGGGTAGAGGATTTCGTAGTACCACGAGCCCTCAGCGCTATAACGGTTCCAGGCGTCATGGCTGATGCCGTGCAGGCTCAATACCCGCATTTTATTCGCCCATTCAACGTTATTGGTGGTCGCCATACCACCTTCGCCGGTGGTGATGGTCTTGGTGGCGTAAAACGAAAAACAGCTAATATCGCCGATCGCGCCGATCGGCCGCGCGCCATCGCGAGCGGGTAAAGCGTGGGCGGCGTCTTCGATCACTTTCAAACCATGCGCACGGGCCAGACTCTGAATCGACTCCATCTCGCACGGCTGTCCAGCCATATGCACCGGCATCAAGGCTTTAGTGCGCGGCGTAATCTTTCGCTCGATCTGCGCCGGATCGATGTTGAGCGTATCGGCGTCACAGTCGACCAGCACCGGTCTGGCGCCACGATAAAGCACGACTTCCGCCGACGCGGCAAAGGTCATAGTCGGCACGAGCACTTCGTCGCCCGGGCCAACGCCTATAGCCTCAAGAGCGATATGCAAAGCAGCAGTCGCAGAATTGACCGCCACCGCGTGCTTGGCGCCGACGAAATCGGCAAAGCGCTGTTCGAACTGGTGCGCCTTGATGCCGGTAGTAAGCCAGCCGGATTTCAATACCTCGACCACCGCCGCGACATCATCGTCGTCGATGCTCGGCAGATGGAAGGGAAGAAATTCCTCGCGCGCTTCGACCGGCGCCGGCGAATTGTCGCCGTCTAGATTTTCACTGTATGGATGTAAATTCATGCGTTTAATTTAGTTTATTTGCCTTCGCCGTAGATCTAAGAGCGACTTTGCCACCGTGAGTCAAAATGCCGCTCGAGGAATTCGCCGAGGTTGTCTGCCAGTCTGGAAATCTCGCGGCGCTTGACTCCAACGCTTCCGAATCGTGCCGAGATAGGCTCTGCGAGACAGTTCCGCGCCGATCATAGGTCAATGCGCGCTTCTTCGGCATTGAATTGGAGCACGACTTCTGACCCTAGCGTCGTTCAGCCGTAGAACGCGGCTATCCGCTCGGCGACGTAGGTCTGCTGCTCAGCGCTCAATTCCGGATAGATCGGCAGCGCCAGCGCTTCGCGGGCAGCCTTTTCCGCGACCGGAAAATCGCCGGTACGGTAGCCGAGGCTGGCAAAGCACTCTTGAAGATGGAGCGGCACCGGATAGTACACTTCGGTCTCGATTCCCTGCTGGCGCAAATAGGCCTGCAGGTCATCACGCGCTGGGCAGCGGATAACGAACTGATTGTAAATATGACCGGGGGCGTCCTGCGGCACGGTGATCTGCTCTGTCAGTCTCAGCCGAGCAAACTCGGCGCGATAAAATTGGCCGTGCATTCGCCGCGCCGTCGTCCACAGCGGCAAATACTGCAGCTTCACCCGCAAGACCGCAGCCTGTAGCGCATCGAGGCGAAAATTGCCGCCGACAATGCGATGATGATATTTCGGCTTACCGCCATGCACACGGAGAACACGCAAGCGTTCGGCTAACTGCGCATCGCTGGTCACCACCATGCCGCCGTCACCGAAGGCGCCGAGATTTTTACTTGGAAAAAACGAGAAGCAACCGAAGTCGCCGATGCTGCCCGCCGAACGATCGCGACAGTCGCGCGCGCCGATCGCCTGGGCGGCGTCTTCTATCACGGCAATGCTCCGGCCGCGCGCCAATTCAAGATACGCGTCCATGTCGGCGCACTGACCGAACAGATGCACCGGAATGATCGCTTTGGTGCGCGCGCTGAGCGCCGCGCTCAACTGCATGGCGTCGAGATTGAAAGTCGCTGCATCGATATCGACGAATACCGGCCGCGCCTGCAAGCGCGCGATGACGCCGGCAGTGGCGAAAAACGAGTAAGTCGAGGTGACCACTTCGTCGCCCGGACCCACCCCGGCGGCCCTTAGCGCGGCCAACAACGCATCCGTGCCCGAAGATACGCCAATCGCGAATGCAGCACCGCAGTGATCAGCGATTTCCTTCTCCAATGCCTCGACTTCAGGTCCGAGAATAAAATGCTGGCTATCGCAGACCCGGTCGATGGCGTCGCGGATCTCGCGCCGCAGCACGGTATATTGGGCGGGTAGGTCGAGCAACGGAACTTCAATCATATAGCGCAAACCTCCGGACCACTGCGACGGTAAGCTCTGCGACATTCGCGGCAGACTCCCACGCTGCCGTCGAGTTCGATACGATTACCGCAAGCGCACATCCAGCCGGCGACGCGCGCTGGGTTGCCTAAAACCAATGCGTAATCCGGCACGTCACGGGTGACCACAGCACCGGCGCCGACAAACGCGTAATGACCGATGGTCACGCCACAGACAATGGTGCAGTTGGCGCCCAAAGTGGCGCCCCGTTTGACTCGAGTCGGGCGCAGCTCGTCCATACGACGGATTTCGCTGCGCGGATTGTAGACATTGGTAAATACCATCGACGGGCCGCAGAAGACGTCGTCCTCCAAGGTCACGCCTTCATAGACCGACACGTTATTTTGAATCTTAACGTTGTTACCGATCCTGGCGTTGGGACCGATCACAACGTTTTGGCCGATTCGGCAATCCCTGCCGATGCGCGAGTCCCGCAAGACATGCGAAACATGCCAGATCGTGGTACCGGCGCCGATTTCGACGTGATCATCGATAAATGCCGATTCATGGACCTGGTAAGGCTGTTGCCGCGGCGCCGCACCGAAACCGTTGGTACTGCCGTTGCCGTTCGCCCTATTGATTGTCGAATCGTGTTCCAAGGCAGTTTGGCAGCGCTGCAGAACATCCAATACGCGCAGTCCCTCGGCGCCGTCCGTGCGCGGGGTCTGGCCGGTGGCGATGCAGGCCAAAAAATGGCGGCATTCCTCGGCCAGTGGTTCGGTCAAATCCAGGGCTACGGGCAGAGCCTTGGCTTTGTTTGGCACTGGTATGCAGCCCTTCCAATCGATCGAATGCGGGTAGAGAACAAGTTTGTTAACCGCTTCCATGTCGTCGAACACCGCCATCTGGCGATCGCCGACGACAACCAGCTTTTGCTCTTTGAACGGATGAAGCCAGGAAACAAACACATGAGCTTTTGTACCGCTCGGGAACGACAACAAAGTCACGGTCACGTCGGCGATACGGTCGTGCAAATAATTGCCGCCCTGGGCCGAGACCGCGTCTGGGAGTTCGCCGGTCAGACCGAGGATGACCGAGATATCATGCGGCGCGAACGACCAGAGTATGTTTTCCTCGCGGCGAATTTTGCCGAGATTCAACCGGCTTGAGTAGATATAGCGAATACGTCCGAGAGCGCCGTCGTCAACCATTTGTTTGAGCTTCAGCACCGCGGGGTGATACCAGAGGAGATGGCCGACCATGAGAACGAGCCCTCGGTCGGCCGCTAGGCGGACCAGATCCTCGCCGTCCGTCGGCGTCAGGCAGAGCGGCTTTTCGACGAACACGTGTTTGCCAGCGAGCAGCGCTTGGCGCACCAGGGCGCCATGGGTCGCGGCTGGCGTGGCGATCGCCACCGCACTGACAGCGGGATCTTTCAACCCGGCGCTCGCGTCCGTACTAAATGCCGCGCTGGGGTATTTCACTTTAAGCCGATCTAACTGTTCGCCGTCAGCATCGCAAACCCAGCGCAGCACCCCGAGCTGCGAGAAATTGCGCACCAAGTTTTGTCCCCAGTAGCCAGCGCCGATACAGGCGATCTGCGCAACATTCGTGTCATCCATAAATGCAACCCGGTCGATGAGAATCGCTTGAGCGAATTTGGTCGAAGGAATAATTCCGGCGGTGAAACTGTAGCGGCTCTCGCGCCAGCGCTAACTTCGAGTCTGCAGACCGCGCGTCAAATGGGTCAGCCGCGCGCCCGGCGCGCGGCGCAGCAGGACAACATCGATGACGCCGGATAAAAAACCGACACCATAGCCGACATGGTACGCGGCAAAAACAACCGGTAGAAACATCAGATAGCGCCAGCCATGGCGCCAAGCGAGCGCCAGCGAGACAGTGACAGTTGCGCCGACATAAAGCGCAATCATACCCAGCCAAAGCCCGAGAAGTGGCGTCGAGAAAATCCCCATTACCGGTAAGGACAGTAAAGCCAAGACGAACAGGCCGGGCACCAGGTGGCGCCACGAAGCCGGCAGGCGATGTTTTTGAATCACACGCACTTTCCAATAGCCGTACTGGACATATTGGTCGAAGAGCGAGGCGAGATCGGCGCGCGGATGATACCAACTGCGAATACGCGGCGAGTGCCAAATTCGGCCGCCGCTACGGCATAATCTTAGATTGAACTCGTCGTCTTGATTACGCACCAATGCTTCGTCGAAAAAGCCGAGGCGGGAGAATACTTCGCGGCGGTAAAACCCGCCGAAGACGGTGTCGGCCCCACCTTCATAAGAAATGTCGTGCCAGCGCGCCCCGCCGCAGGAAAACCGGCTATGGTGCGCCAGCGCGATGGCCGACTGAAGCGGCGATGCTCCTAGAGCAACCATACTGCCGCCGACATTGTCGGCACCGGTTTCCTTGGCAACCGCCAGACATTGGCGCAGATAATCGGCCGCGTACAGGTTGTGCGCGCCCATGATTGCAATAAACTCACCCCGGGCATGGGTAATGCCTAGATTGAATGCGCATGGCGTCACCCGGGCGGGGTTATCGATAATGCGTAGTCGCGACTCCGTACGGGCGAAATCGTCGAGTAATTCCCGCGTACCATCGTCTGACAAAGCATCGACGACGATCACTTCGAAGCCGCCGTCGGGTTCATCTTGTCGAAAGATCGATTGCAAGCAAGCTTCGATATGCAGTCGCTCATTTCGGCACGGTACGACCACTGAGATTGCGACGGTTTTTGTCGGATTATCCATACACGATAACGCAATTGTGTCCGCCAATAGAGTCATTTTTTGGCGCGCGAACACTCTGTCCTACTATTGAGAAAGATGTCTCAGATTCGCGACGTTTTTTTTCTCGCTGTGTTTTGGCGCGACTTGTAAAAAGATTGGCAACAGCCGGGTTAAGTATTCGATTAGCGGCTCGAACAGCGGCTGATCGCGGTGGTTGTAACGGAACTGGCATTCGATCAAATAAAGCGGAAAACGTTCGCGTGAAACACCGTGCCGAAGCGCTAGAAAATCGCGCAGATACTTCCAAAATCCATCGGCGCCGTCAGTATAAATTTTACCGGCATTGGCATTCTCAACCGTCCCGCGCCAGGCGCCCGTGAAAATTATTCCGTCGTAGTCGCCGTGGCGATCGCTGTACAAGGCGGCGCCGCGGCGGGTGACCACGATGCCGTCGCCCTGCACGCCCTGGGGCGTGAGATCGGTCAGGGCGTGAACCGTCGCGTGGCGATTTTTGTCAACGATTCCAAGCGCTAGGAGCGCATCACCGTCACCCGTTCCAAACCGGCAGCCCCTCAGAAACACTGCTAAAGGAGACAACGCTTGCGCTTGAGCGTCAGCAAACTCGCTGAAAAGAGCGCAGCGAATCACGTGAATCGCTTTAAAGGCGGTCGGATAGCTGATGCCAATCTCAAGGGCAAGGCGCCCGGGCGCGAACTCAAGTTCAAATAGCTTAGTGACCCATAACCACTGCGCTGCGGTGAGGTTGAGGGTATCGATCCAGCGGCCGGTGAAATCATGAAAAGTATAACCGCAACTCGCGCAGCGATAGCGTTTATCTAATAGCCGGTACAGCTTGTCGCCCCGGCATCGCACGCAAAAACGCCGGCGCATAGGCCAACATTTCTGCACTAGATAACGGCGCGCTCGAGTTTCGCTGTTTGCCAGTGATTCTAAGGTCTTGATTAGCATCTAACGTAGCATTAACTGTCAGTTCTTTAATTTGTCTCATTTTCAGCACAGATCTCATCGTTCAGATCGCCTATCTAGCGAGCATGCTGGCATCCCAGTTGCGAGACACATTGCAAAATTTTGAGATCGGCAAACAGCGTTTTTGCAGCCACGGCTTCGTTCGTGCTGGATCATGGAGGTCTACGTGGAGCGTGAGATTTTTCAGTTGTCAAAAGTTCTGAAACCGCTATTTATGGCTCTGGCCCTACTTGTGACGAGTCAACTCGAGGCAGCCATTCTGCAACTGCGCTGGCAAAACACCTCGACCGATCATACCGGAATCACCATAGAGCGGCAGAACGGCACGAGTTATGTGCAGATCGCCAGCGTCGCACCCGCGACTCAGAGCTATAGCGATTCCGGCTTGAGCGATGGAACGACCTATTGCTACCGGGTGCGCGCGGTCAATGCCGCTGGCGCTTCGGCTTATTCGAATTCGTCCTGCGCCAACACGCCGGCACCCACAGGACCCACCACGCCACCTCCGAGCGAAACGTCGACCCCGACTCCGACACCCACTCCAATCAGCGGCAGCGTCGCCACCCAGACCTGGAGCGACTATCGCTTTTCCGTCAAGATGAGCTCGACCGACAGCCAAGCACTTGGGGTAATTTTTCGTTATCAAAATCAGGACAATTATTATCGTTTTTCTTGGTGTGCCGCGGTGCAATGCCGGCGCTTGGAGAAACAAGTTAAAGGGGTCTTCAAAGTGCTCGCCCAAGATACCGGCAGCTACACTGTCGGTCAGAGTTATAACGTCCAGGTGACTGGCAAGGGCTCAAACCTGCAAGTGGCCATTGATGGCAAAACGATTTTCAACGTCAACGATAGCAGCTTCGCCCACGGCGGCATTGGTCTTTATTCGAATAACAACGCCGGCAGCTCCTTTGATGAGGTGGTGGTCGAAGATCTGAATTCTGGAGCGATTTTGCTGGCCAACGATTTTAACGATGCCAGCCGCCGCGGCTGGACGATTATCGACGAAGGGAGCACAGGCGGGCCATCGCAATGGAGTGCGGCGAGCGGTGCCCTGGTACAAACAAGCAAAATCGGCTCGAGTACTGCGGACGGCCTTGGTACTTTTGCGCTCTACGCGCACCGCCCGTGGAAAGACTATCGCGCCAGCTTCACAATGAAATCGTACGACGACGATCGCTTGGGATTGATGTTTCGCTATCAAGACAGCGACAACTTTTATCGCTTCGTCTGGAACAAAGGCATCCCGGGCCGCCGCCTTCTAAAAAAGGAAAACGGCGTCTACAAAATCCTTGCCGAAGACGCCGTGCCCTACACGACGAACCAGTCTTACGCGATCCAGATTATCGCTCAAGGCACGACGCTGAGCGTTAACGTCGACGGCAAGCCAGTCTTTTCGAACTCAGACGCCAGTTTTGCCACTGGCAGTATTGCATTTTATTCATCCTACAATCAGCGCAGTCGGTTCGATAACCTGTTGGTCGAAGACCTGGTGAACAAAACTGTGTTGTTTTCCACCGGCTTCGGCTCGTCGAACTTGGGCGAGTGGACGGTGGTCGACGAAGCCGGCACCACCGAGGGTCCATCGGTGTGGTCGGTGACAAATGGCGCCTTGGTGCAATCGAGCAATATCGGTTCGGATGCCAGTGGTCATCCGGGAACTTTTTTGCTGTACTAGGAGATTGAAGATCATGCGATTACGTTATTTCACGACTATCTTACTATCCCTTACATTGTGCGCTGGAATCGTTGTGCCCAATGACGCCACGGCGGGGGCCTGCACCCATTATGCGTCGCCAGGCGGCACCGGCAACGGCAGTTCTGCGTCCCTACCGTTCAAGATCGCTAATTTTTGGGCGGTTGCCAAAGCCGGCTCGACCCTTTGTTTGCTCGACGGCCAGTACACGGGTTCCAGCTCAATGATCAACCCGCCGCAAAATCTTAGCGGCACAGCATCGGCGCCGATCACTGTGCGCGCCCTGAATGACGGCAAGGCAACGATCAACGGCCAAGGCACGTCGCAACCCGTGCGCCTGTCCTACAATAACTACTTTGTAGTCGAAGCGATCAATGCGCGCAGCAGCGTTGCCAGCGTCGTCAGCCTGTCCAATTCGAGTAACAACATCGTGCGGCGGGTGGCCGCGTGGGATGCTGCCGATGGCAACCACTCGATTTTCGGCATCCACTCGGGGAAATATAACTTACTCGAAGACGTCGCCGGCTGGGGTATCGCACGGAAGATTTACGAATCTTCACAAGGAGGCGACTATACGACGATCCGGCGCGCCTGGGGTCGCTGGGAAGGTTCCCATGTGGTCGGACCGAAAATGACTTATACGATGGCCTACAATAACGTCAACATGATCATCGAGAACGCCATCGGCACCTGGAGCGGCGAGCGTATGAAACAGACCTACACGCTGCTCGACTACTACGGCAATGCGTGGACCGGCAATGGCGCCGGCACCTACAGCGACTATCGTGTCGACCAGCCTTACGGCATCTTCGGCATTGACGGTTTTACCGGCACCGACAAAAATGCCCGGAGCAAACTGCTCGGCAGCATCGCCTATATCCGCGCCTCGGACCGCTTTGCGGCGCCACAAACGGTTTTCACGACCAAAATCGATTCGATGCAAATTGCCAACACGGTCGCTTACATTGAACCGGGCAGCCAGACCAATAAGCTGCCGTTTGCGTTATATAACTTGCAGACCAGTACCGGCACCAATCTGATCGCCAACAACTTAACTTCTATCGGCGGTGCCGCCTCTTACTTCGGTTCGGAATGGAAGAAGAGCGCGATTGTTCAAGGCGCGTCGACGACGGCTGTCGCCAACGTTTTCAGCTCGACCAGCGGCGCCAATATTTGTTATCGCTTTCACAACGGCACAGTGACGGACCAACCGCTGTGGCCGTGGCCGATGAATCAACGCATCATCGATGCTACTGCCGAGTCGGGGCGGGCGGCTGTCGATGTGACCAAAACCGTTGAAGCCATGCTCGGGACGATTCCGGCCGCGTGCAGAGGCGGGACAACCGTTACACCGGTCCCGGTCGCCAGTACGCCAAGCGCGCCGATCAATCTCACGGTTTCACAATAAGCACGCAACGCGCAGATTGAGATAACAACGGCGCGCGAGCGTCATGCGAGCCGGAAAGCATTTCCAGCATCGAGTCGGGTATTTGTTAGACGCTTGGGATCTTCCAGATGATCGGCCGGCGGCGCTAATCGGCTGCGCTCGCAGATGCGCCGGTAAAAGTCGATCAGACCATCGATCTGCGCTTCGTTATTCCAATCGCTTTCCACCTGGCGCCGGCCGGCGCTACCCATCGTTAACGCCATTTGCGGTGCAGTGAGCAGGCTCTTTATCGCTGCAGCCAGAGCTACCGCGTCACCGGGAGTGAATAACAGACCATTTTCTCCCGGCGTGACAAAGCGACGAGCCGGCGGCAGATCGCTCGCGATCACCGGCAGGCCGCATGCCCAATATTCGAACATTTTACTCGGTATATTTTTGAGAAATTTGTCGATCTGCTGCAACGGCACAAGACCGATACGGCCGGCGCGAAGCCAGTTCGGTACCTGATCATGAGCCAGTCGGCCGTGGAACTCGATCTGCCGCGCCAAACCGCGCGCCCGAATGGCTTCATCGATGGCCCGCCGTCCCTGCTGGCCGTCAGTATACCCAGCCAGCCTAAGCGTTGGGCATAGCCCATCGCGGTCGCGCAATAAACGCAGCGCATCAAGCACGAGGTAAATCCCGGAACGCTCGCTCATGCCGCCCAGGTAAACCAAATCCGCGGGAATCGCTACCGGCTCCGGCGCCGGCGCGCCAAAGAGCGCAAGCGTCGGAAAATTGTAGAAGCAAAAAATCTTGCCGGCGGCAAAACGAAGGAAATCTTGTTCGACGGCGTTGTCGGCAGTGATGATGCCGTCCAAAAATTTCCCCGCTAGCCAATGAGCCATGGTCACGCCGGTCGAGGCCACCGGCCGCAGGCTTTCTGGCAACCAGTATTTGTGTTGCATCATGCTTGGATAATCTTCATGGACATCGTAAACGACGGCGCTCGACGGCCTGATCGCTTTGAGCGTGAGCGCCATCGGAATCAGTTCGGGATCGTGGAAATGGTAGAGATCGGCATTTTCCGCCAGCGCCGCGCGCAAGGCAATGCCGACCCGGCGCGGGCGCGAGGCGTGCCCCAATCGGCGGTTCCAACGTGAAGCATGCAACAGCCCCTCGTCTTTGAACGGTTCAGGCGCGATCAGTGTTGTGGCAATTTGCTTCGCTGCCAGCCCGACGCACATGCGGTAATAAATACGCGCATCTTTTGCCGGATGAACGGTGGTAAGATGACAAATTTTCATTGCATTCAATTCGATTCCAAAAGCTGGCAGCGCTACGAGTAATTTTTGCCTACGCCGCTCGTTCCCAACCACCGGCAGCACGGGCAATCACATTCTGGTAAAGCTGCTGCAGCTCCGGTCGTTCGTCGAGCCGGACCACTAATCGAAATTTACCCTGTGCCGTCTTGGGGATTTCAGCAAGCTCGACGATGTCGAGTTCAAAGCGGCCGATGCGGTCGATTATATCTGCGCGCACGGCAACAGCATCGCGACGGTGATAGCCGGAACCGGGCCGCACGAGAAGATAGGCGTGGCCAGGACGGTCCTGGGCCAATTGCGCCGAGTGGATCGCCGGGCTCTGTTTCATGGCCGTCGATAATCGCCCGAAGTGCCGACCATCGACACCGACCAAGTAATCATCGAGGCGTCCTTCCAGATGCGTGACAATCGGGTGCGGATTGCTGCATGAACAACGTTGTTCTTCGGCCCATGCGGCATAGTCGCCCAAACGATAACGAATCAACGGCATGACATCGTTCAGAAGTCCGGTGGCGACGATCTCGCCCACTTCGCCCGGCCGGCAACGTGAGCCGTCCTCGCGCAAGATCTCCCAGATCCCCGCCGCTGGCACGACGTGCAAACGGCCGGCGCGGCATTCCATCGCCATCGATACCGCCTCGCACTGGCCGTAGCTGTCGAAACACTTACAGTCGAAAAATTTTTCGATGCTGCGGCGCATGCCGGGCAACAAAGTGTCGCCGCTGACGATCACCGCGCGCATCGGCACCGGCTCTGTCCCTGCTTCCAAGGCGCACTCGGCCAATAAAGCGATCGCCGATCCGTAACCGGTGAGCCACTGCGGCTGGTAGCGGCGCAAAGCCGCGACATAATCGGCCGCGGTCGCCGGGCTGAGGTGGTAAGTCGAAAAATAAAGCTGGCGCCAGCGGCGATTGTAGCGCCAGTAAGGCGGCGTGGTCCTGTCGCCGGCCACCACGCTGCGCCCACCGAACATCGCGCGCGGCATCTCCTGTCCGACTCCGGCGGGATTGCGAATCGCGACTTCAGTGAGGGCCCACCATTGGGGCAGCATGGCTTTAGGCCAATAGATCGTCAACGATGTGCCCGTCGAGCCACTGGTTTTTTCGCGCCAGAGCGATTTTGGCGCCACTCCCTCGACGAGAAAGCTCGATTCGTTTTGCCGCAAGGTCTGCTTGTTGAGGCGCGGCAAATTTTCTAGATCGACTGCACACCGGACCGCGCGCCAGTCAAGATCGGCCCAGCGGCTGCGGTAATACGGCACTCGCGTTGCGGCCAATCGCACCAGCTCGCGCAGCCGTCGATCTTGCCACTCTGCGGCTACCTGCGCGGCTGAATGTTGCAGAGTTGCGAATTGACTGCGGGCCGCGGCGAAGCCGCGGCCGTAATACAATCGATTTAAATAACCAGCGTACACCCAGAGCGCCGATTCCTGCAGCACCACCGGCAAGCGATGGTAAAGCTTAATCTTCCAATCAGCGCTCATGCCGCCCTGCCCTGGGCATCGGCCTCCGGCGCGAGCTCGCTAAACCCGACACAACGTAGGCCTAGACCGGCGAGCCTGCCGGCTAGCGCCGGCTGGCGCAGCAGCTCGTACTCGTGGCGGCGCGATTCAGTCAGACCGCCCAAAAGTTTGTCTTCGCTGCTGGTTGCTGGATGGACCACCCATTCGAGTGGGCCGGGAATTTTTTGCCAAGGCAGCCGCCCGGCGATTTCGTCAAGCAATGTTAGATCGGCGCTATGTCCAGGCAAATAAATGCGCCCGGCAGGCATGCGCATGCCGCGCGCTTCGGCCGCCGCTGACCAGCGAGCGATCACCTGTCCTTTGAGCCAATAATCAGGATGGGTGAACAAGTAACGGGTTAGACCACTTCCCTTGGGCACGGTGAAGCGGCGATGCGAGCGCATCGCCGGCACGTTCAGTTCGATGGCGACATCGACAAACAATTGGAAAAGACCGGGAAACACATGGCTGTTTTGATGCGTGTTCCAAAAATCCGCCGGCCCGGCGACCGCAGCAAAGCGCTGGTACTGCGCGCGCAGCTCGGCGCGCAGCTCCGATCGATTCACTTGGCGCGCCAGCCAACGGCGACGGAGCTCGCGTGAAAATAGGCCGTCATTTCCGACCAGGCTCGGTACGGCCGTGGGGCTTAACACCGGCGCGCCTTGGGTAATGTTCCAGTGAATTCCGATCGAGCGACCCGGAAATTTGCCGCGCAATCCAGCCGCGTCAGCGTAGTGCGCCATATTGGCCATGACGCATGTTGCGCCCATGGTCCCGGCGAACAAACACTCCTCGATCGCCTGATTAACCGAAGCGCACAACCCATAATCGTCGCCAGTTATGATGAGCTGCTTAGTCATAAAGTATATCGCC
>DASSGE010000866.1:0-6105 GCA_035693605.1 Binatia bacterium | reverse complement strand
GATAACTGTAGGGTTGGGCCGATACGACTGGAACTTTTGGAACGGCTGAAACGAGTTAAGGACGAAATCCCCCATAGACCACCGTCGTCGTAAACTTCCAAAAGCAATCGACATCGTGAAATCCCGCTTCCCGCAGCCAGGCCAGCTCTTCTTCGAGGATGCCGTTGTTGTGCGGTCCATGGTAGCTGCTCGGCGTCGCCGCTTTGGCCTCGGCGAGATTGGTCCTGCCGCCACTCGACTCTCTGACATAACGGTCGAGATATTCGTCCCGAGCCCGGCGATAACGCTCGCTCAAGCTTTTAGTCGCAGCACGGACATTATCGGCGTTGATGAAACAGCCGCCGGCGCGCACCAAAGCAAACAGTTCTTTAAAAATCTCGCGACGCCGCTGATTTTCGGTGAAATGGTGCAGCGCCCGCGCTGAGATCACCGCATCGAAGGAGCCATCCACCGGCTTGAGCCAATCCCGTGACTCAAGCGATCCTTGAACAAACGTCATGCGCTTCTTCAGATCGGGGTTTTTCGTGGGGCCGAGTTTCAACATCGCTTCCGACGCGTCCAGGCAGACCGCCGTCGCATTCGGACGATCGCGTAGCACCGCCGCCGCCAGCGCGCCGTAACCGGCGCCGAGATCCAGGACCCGGATCGGCGCATCGATCGGCTGCGGCATCATGCGCAGCACCATCGCCGTCTGGACATCACGTATCGGCGCCTGCCAGTACCCCTTGCTCGCCCAGTCCTCGATAAATTTTTGATCGCCCCAGGTGGTTTGCCAAATCGTATCCGCCATTTCGCCCCCAAGTTTTTTCAGCTTCTGCTTTGCTATCCCGCGCCGGCGCGCCTGTCAATCAAATCAATACCTTGTCTTGGAAAGCTCAATGGAATACTGCTAAAGACCAGAATAAATTTCTCACTGGAGGGTTTTATGCAGTTCTGCCGAATGTATACCGGCGATGACGGCAAGTCGCACTTTGAAGAGCTGGATCAGACACAAGGCTCGCAGTATTTTCTCTCGACCATTACCGCCAAGGCGCTGGTTTTCAAAAACGACGACAACCGCGATATCTTGGGCTGGCACAATGCGCCGCGGCGCCAATGGTGCGTCACGCTATCCGGCACCTGCGAGATCGGCATCGGCGACGGCACGAAAAAAACTTTCGGCCCCGGCGACGTATTTCTCGCCGAAGATGTCACCGGACAAGGCCACACGGCGCTGCCGAAGAATTGGGTGCGGGCATTTGTTCATCTTTAGCCGTTGCCTTTGAATAACTTTGCGCAGTTGTCGTCACGTGCCGCAGAATGACCGCCGGACGCCGTAGCACAAATGCAATGACGCGATGGCGAATCCCATACTGAAGGAAAACCCGGAATTCTGATCAATCGCTAGGCAGCGCGCCGGGAAATTCGGCACAGGTGTTCCGCACAGTTTGCCACCGCTGCTGAAAACCGTCCGAAATACCTCGATGGCTTTGCCACGGGATAAATTTGGTTTGCCAATCGTTTGGCGTCTATTTTGCCTATGACAATCGTAATGACGTTTTTAACCAACATGGATGGAGACGATTGATGAATATCGCAGCTCTTGGTCGTTACGGCGTAATCCTTTTCGCGTTATCGGTTATATTGCCGAGCGCGCAGGCGAGCGGTCAGGACAAACTTCGCCTCGGTCTCAGTTCCATTGGCGCTACCAACGGCAGCATTTGGGCGGCCGAGGAAAAAGGACTGTTCCGAAAACATGGTGTCGACGTCGAGGTTATTTTCATCGGCGGCGGCGGCGCGCGTGTGGTCAGCTCGCTTCTCGCCGGCGATATTAACTTTTCGGTGGGTGGAGGCGAAGGTTCGATCCGCTCGCAGATGCGCGGTGCGGAAACCGTGATCGCGTCCTCCACTTTGACCAAAGGGCTGCAACGGATCCTCGCCAAGCCTGAGATCAAGACCTATCAAGATCTCAAAGGCCGCAAGGTCGGCATCACTCAATTCGGCTCGGCGGCCCATCTTGTCCTGGTGTTGATGCTGAAGAAATGGAATATGCGCCCGGATCAAGTGCAAATACTTCAGGTCGGATCATCGCCGGCGCTGCTCGCCAGCCTCGACAAGGGCGGCATCGATGCCGCGGTCCTTACCTTGCCGACGTTTTTCCTTGCCGAAGACAAAGGCTACCGCGTCGTCGGCGATCCCATGACCATGGATATCTACTATTTACAAAACACTTTGGAGACCACCCGCAGTTTCCTGCGCAAGAATCGCGAGCAGGCGCTCAAATTTATGAAGGGCTATATCGAAGGCATCGCCTATTTTAAGAAGAACAAAAAAGAAAGTCTCGACATCATGCGCAATAAATTGCGTATTCAATCGTCCCAGGAACGTGACGTGCGTTACTTGGAAATGTCGTATAATCTCATGACCGCAGCCTACAGCGACGTTCCCTACCCCTCCATCCGCGCCGTCCAGTCGATCGTCGATAAAATAGCCGAGGAGGATCCCAAGGTAAAAGAACGTGAAGCGCGCTCCTTCGTCGACGACACGCTCGTCAAGGAACTGGAAGACAGCGGCTTTATCAAGTCGCTCTATGGCCGCTAGAAAACTTCGTCAGCGCAGGAACTCGCGTATCACTGCATGCGCGGTCGCCGGATCGCTGGCGAAGTAGTTATGTTTTTGCTTTGGCAGCATAATGAATCTCGCGTTGGGAATTTCCTTGGCGAGAATGTCGGACGACATCCGATGGGTCATCACCACGTTGGGATCGCCTTCCAATTCACCGACCATGACCAACGTCGGCATACGGATGTCTTTCAATCGTCCGCTGGTGTCATGACTCTGACGCGACAGGACATGGCGCAGATAAAATTCGACCGGGCAGATGTTATCGAGCCGCTGGCGAAAAAATGACTCGAGCCGCTCCGGTTGGCTCTTGACGAACTCATCGGTAAAGCCGACTTGAATAGTGTGCTCGCGCACATATTTCTCATAGCCCCACTCGATCATTTCCTTACACATCTGCAGCGGCAAGCCGGCGCCGCCGGGAAACGCCGCACCAGTGGAGGCAAGAATTAACTTTTTCACTCGCTGCGGATGGTCCAACGCCAACAATTGCGCGACGCGCCCGCCCATGGAATGGCCGAGCACGATGGCATCCTTTACGTTCAGATGATCGAGCAGGGCCACAGCGTCGTCGCAAAACATTTTGGTCGTGTAATCGATCGCTGGCTTACTCGACCGGCCGGTGCCGCGGTAGTCGTGGATAATCACCATGTGATCCTTGGCGAACTCCGGGACCTGATAGAGTTTCCAGATCTGACCGTCGCAAGCCGTTTCGCTAAAAAACAGGAACGGCTGCCCTTGGCCGTGAGTTTCGTAGTAAATCTCGGCGTCGTCGGTGCGCACGGTGGGCATGATAATCTTTCTTTGCGGCTTTGCGGCTTTGCCGGTCGGGCGACCGGCCGGTCGCTCCTACCCCTGACGAATAAACTCGCGGATCGCGCGATGCGCCGCATCTGGATTGCTGAAGAAATAGCTATGACGTTCGTTTGGTAGCAGTACGACTTTAGAGTTCGGAATCCCCTTGGCCAATACCTCCGTCGACATGCGGTGATTCATCTCGCTGGTCATGTTGACATCGCCGTCGCCGACCAGGATCAACGTCGGCTGCTTGATATCTTTCAATCGTTGACTCGTGTCATGGCTCTGGCGCGCGATTAAGTGGCGCAAGTAAAACTCCACCGGGCACAGGTTGGTCATGCGCACTTTTAGATAAGCTTCAATCTTGTCTGGATGCTCTTTGACATATTCATCGGTCCAGCCGACCAGGATCGTGTGATCGCGCTCGTATTTCTCATAGCCCCATTCGATCATTTCCTTCATGATCTTCAGCGGCAGCCCTTTGGTCTGCGGATAATGGGCGCCGGTGGACGCGAGCACCAGTTTGTGTACCTTCCCGGGATGATCGAGCGCCATGAGTTGTGCTACCCGCCCGCCCATCGAGTGGCCGACGACGATTGCGTTTTCAGCACCAAGATAATCCATCAAGCCGATAACATCGTCGCAGAACATTTTAGTCGTGTAATCGATCGACGGTTTGCTCGACTGTCCGGTGCCGCGATAGTCGAAAGTGATTACCCGGTGGTCCCTGGAAAATTCGCCGACTTGATTGATCTTCCAGACCTCGCCGTCGCAGGCCGTTTCACTCAAAAACACCATCGGCCGGCCGCGGCCATGTTCCTCGTAGTACAATTCAATGTCGTTGATTTTCACCTTGGGCATCAGTTTCCTCCGAATGTCAGATTCAAGGCTGTCTACGCGATGATTATGCGAAGCAAATTCGCTTGGCAAGAACCGGGTTTATTTTGTTGACCACAACCGCAGAGACGCGCTATGCAGACCACAGAGCCATGAAGTCACTCGTCGCCATATTGAGCTTCGTCGCTGCGCTACTCATCCAACAGCAATCGCACGCGCAAGAACCGACTAAAGTCCCCTTCCCCTACGGCCCGCTCGGCCTCAACAGCGTTCCCTTCGTCGTCGCCAAGGATGCAAGGCTGTTCGAAAAACATGGCCTTGCCATCGACATGGTCTATGTCGGCGCATCTGCGGTGATGGTGCAATCGATGTTATCCGGCGCAGCCAACTTTGCCGGCTTCGGCGGGCCGGCGGTGATCACCAATGTTTTGAGCGGCGGCGACATCATCCAGGTCGCCGCACTGTTGCCTTACTTCACCCAGTCGCTCATGGTGCGCGCCGATATCCGCGAGATTCGGTCGCTGCAAGGCAAGAAGATCGGTATCACTCGCTTCGGTTCGGTCACCGACTTCGCTCTCAGAACACTGCTGGAACGAAATAATTTGAAAGACGTGAGCACGCTCCAAATGGGCGGCTTCCCCGAAGCCGTTGCCGCGCTCATCCGCGGCGCCATCGATGGCGCGGTGCTCTCGCCGCCGCACACCTTTCGATTGGTGAAAGAAGGTTACCGCGAACTGGCGTCACCCAAAGACTTGCGCGCCTTGGGCGGAGGCTTCCTGTCCCAAGGCATCGTCGCCAGACGATCCTACGCAGTGTCGCATCGCGACTTGACTGTGCGCCTGATCAAAGCCACCGTCGAAGCGACGAAATTCGTCACTGCCAACGAAGATTATACCAAGCGGCTCATCGGCAAATACCTGGGCATCACCGATGCCGAGGTGCTGCGCCAAAGCTATGCCTACGTGACTGATAATTTCGCCCAAGACCCGGCGGTGCCGGATAAGGTCATGCAAGCGATGGTGCAACGCATGGCGCAGCTGAACATGATCGATGCGAAAGCCGCGCAAACGACGCCGGTCAGCGCCTATTACGACAATTCCTTCGTCAACGAGCTCAAACAATCCGGCTTCCTCGACAGCGTTTGGAAGTAGCGCGCAAAGAAAGTAGTTTTTCTCGTTACCTCCCTTGACGCCCAACCGCACTTTCTACTACTTAAGAAGAGTGCGTTTTGGTAATCCCGTTGGTCATTCCGGCGAAAGCCGAAATCCAGTTTTGTTGCCCTTGCAGCACAACCGACGATGGATGCCGGCCTGCGCCGGCACGACGAATATTCATTCAGCGGAAAGCAATGGGTTCGATCAATGCCAATTAGGTCACCGATGGTCCACACATTTTTTTCTACTTTCTTTGTAGCGGTTGTCGCCCTTTGGACAATCCAACCGCTCGCCGCCCAGGAAAGGCTGCGCGTCGGCCTGAGTTCGGTAAGCGCCACCCAGGGCGCCATGTGGGTTGCCGAAGAACGCGGCTTGTTCAAAAAATACGGCATCGATCCCGAAGTCATCGTCATCGGCGGCGGCGCCTCACGAGTGGTGAGTTCGCTACTCGCCGGCGAGATTCAATTCTCCGTCGGCGGCGGCGACGCGGTGATACGCGCTGCATTGAAAGGCGCCGACACCGTCTTGGCGTTATCGCCGCTGAAAACCGGCTTGCAGCGCCTGATGGTTCGTTCGGAGATCAGAACTCAGGCGGACTTGAGAGGGAAAAAAATCGGCGTCACGCGCTTCGGCTCGGCATCCCACTGGGTGTTGCAACTGATGCTGCGTAAATGGAACATGCGCAACGACGACGTGCAGATACTTCAGCTCGGCT